>CBFCWZ010000271.1:0-5129 GCA_965601935.1 uncultured Ilumatobacteraceae bacterium | reverse complement strand
CCAGCGCGTCGATGTCGGACTCGAGTGGCGCGTCGAGTGCCTTGTGGGTGAGTGCATGATCGCCGACCACGTTGATGATCGGTGTGCGGGCGCGACGGGCGTTGTGGAGGTTGGCGAGGCCGTTGCCGAGGCCCGGTCCGAGGTGCAGCAGGGTGGCAGCGGGCGCACCGGCCATGCGGCCGTAACCGTCGGCAGCCCCCGTGACCACGCCCTCGTCGAGGGCGAGGACTCCCCTCATCCCGGGCACCGAGTCGAGCGCGGCGACGAAGTGCATCTCCGACGTGCCCGGGTTCCCGAACGTCACGTCGACCCCCGCACGCGTCAGGGTCTCCAGCAGTGCGACTGCGCCGATCATGGCGCCATCGTCACAGGTGCCCGCCCGTCACTCAACACCGAACGTCAACGGTAGGGCCGGGAGAAGTCGCCCGTGGCCGCCGCGGCGAGGAGCGGGGCGAGGGCTCGCCACCGGCGTTGGCGGTACTTGTAGAACAAGGTCGCCAGCGTGTGGACGACCGGGGTGAGCGGTCCGGCGTCGATCTCCACGCGGTCGACATAGGTGCAGTTGCCCCCGTCGATCTCACCGACACAGATCTCATGGTCCCAGCTGCGGACCACACCCCCGCTCTCCGCGGAGATCAAGGTGCGCGCCTCGTCGTCGATCGACTCGACACGGATGCAGTGCTTCGAGAGCGGCACGAACCCGAACAGGAGGGTCCATCCCTCCACCTCGTCGCCGACCGCCCAGGGACCCTGCTTTCGTTCCGCTGCGGGCATTCGAAGTGCCGCCCCGGCGACGTGCACGAATGACTGCGGGACCTTCACGGCACCCCACACGACATCTGCGGGAGCTGCCAGTTCGGTGGCGACCAGCACGGTGCGCATCGCGACCAGCATCGCGCCGGTGGTCGGGTACGGAAGGAGCCGAAAGTCACCCTCTTCTCAGCGGGCCACCAGTACCGTGCCACCGGTGCGTCCCGGCTCCCGCGAAGGTCGGCGGACCTTCGAGCCAGGTACCGCCGCGTTCACCATCACCATCTCGATGGCCACCGCGCTCACCGCACTCGGGATCGACACGCTGCTCCCTGCCTTCCCGGAGATCCGCGAGGCGCTGGACCTCCCCGCGGACTCCACGCAGGTGGCAACGCTCGTCACGATCTTCCTGCTCGGCCAGGGCCTCGGCGTGCTCCCTGCGGGCCTCCTCGCCGACCGGTTCGGGCGCCGCCCGGTCCTGTGGGGTGGCCTCGCCATCTACATTCTCGGCGCGATCGCGGCGACATTCGCCCCCACGATCGAGCTGATGATCCTCGCCCGCCTCCTGTGGGGCGTCGGGGCTGCGGGGCCCCGCGTCGCCACGACGGCGATGATCCGCGACGCCTACGAGGGCACCGAGATGGCCCGCCAGATGTCGTTGATCATGGCCGTGTTCCTGGTCGTCCCCACGATCGCCCCTGCAATCGGTACGGCGCTCCTCGCCGTCGGCCCGTGGCAGCTCGTCTACCTCATCTGCGCAGTGGCCGCGCTCGCCGTGCTCGCCGCATCGTTCCGGCTGCCCGCCACGATGCCGGTCGACGCCCGGCGCAAGATCTCGATGCGCGAGGTGGGAGGCAGCATCTGGACCGTGCTGTCGACCCCGGGCAGCGCGGGCTACCTGATCAGCCTCACCGCGCTCTTCGGCTCGTTCATGGCGTACCTCGGCAGTTCCGAGATCATCATCGACGAGATCTTCGGCCTCAGCGACTGGTTCGCCGTGATCTTCGGTGGGGTGGCCATGGTGATGGCAGTCGGCATGTTGATGAACGGCCGCATCGTGGGCCGGATCGGGCTCGTGAGCACGTTGAAGGTCGTCATGGCCGCACTGCTGGTCGCCAATGCAGTCGCCATCGCTGCCGCGGTGCTCACCGAGGGCACACCGTCGCTGCTCGTCTACCTGCTCGCGCTCACGCCGGTGATCGTGTTCGTACAGATGCTGGGACCGAACATCAACGCCGCGTTCATGCAACCGCTCGGCCACGTGGCCGGTGTCGCGGCTGCGGTCATCGCGATGGTCCCGATGGTGGGCGGTGCCCTGCTCGGCAACGTCATCAACGACGCCTACGACGGAACGATCACACCGATGGTGATCGGCTTCGCCATCGCCGCGGTGATCACTGCCGGCACATTGGCGTGGTCACACAATGCCCGGCTGAGTTCGATCAGCGCCGCTCGCGCCGAGCCGACATCGGAGTTGTCAGGCGTCGCGGGCGACTGACGCCTGTCGGGGGTCGAGCCAGCGGTACATCCGGATCGTGGCGGGGTCGCACTGGGTGCACCCCTCGCACCACCGGGGGATCTCGCACACCTTCCCCTTGCGGATCCAGTGGTCGAGCATCCCTTCAACGGCGGCCGGGTCGGCGTCGAGGCGGCGGGCCAGGTCGGCCAACGACATGGCGCCCCGCTGTTGGAGCTGGCGGCGGATCTCGGTGAGCATCAGTCGGCTCCCACCAGTTCCCGCTCGGGCGAGCGTTCTTCGTCGTGGCGTGCCGCCCAGACCCGCAGCCCGGCGAAGATGACGGCGACCACACCGAGCAGTCCGACGACCCAGAGCAGTGAACTCGTCGGATGCCGTCCGAACGTGGCCCCCTGGTAGAAGACGGTCGCCACCACGAAGGCGATCCCGGTGGACCACGCCGCGACGAACATCGCCCAGCTCCGCCCCGCTTCGCGGACGATCGCACCGATCGTGGCGATACAGGGGAAGTAGAGGAGTACGAAGAGCAGATAGGCGAACGCACCCACCTTGCCGTCGAAGCGGTCGGCCATCTCGCCGAACACGGCGTCGTCGACCTCCTGGTCCTCGGCGACGTCGTCGGTGGTGACCGACCCCACTCTGACCCCGAGCGGATCAGTGAACGACCCGATCGCGTCGGACAGGTTCTCGGGCACGGTGGCGAACGAGTCGGAGATCGAACCCCAGAGGTCGAATCCCTCCTCGGGGACGTTGCTGCTCTCCTCGCTGAGGTTCGTGTACAGCGAGTCGAGAGTTCCGACCACGACCTCCTTGGCCAGCACGCCGGAGATGATGCCGACGGTGGCGGGCCAGTTGTCCTCGTCCACCCCCATCGGCGCGAACACCGGCGTGGCGGCCCGCCCGACGGCGCTCAGCGCGGAGTCGTCGGTGTCCTCGTTGCCGAACGAGCCGTCGGTGCCAAGCGAGTTGAGAACCGCCAGCACCAGCACCATCAGGACGATCACGCGGCCGGCCTCACGCACGAACACCTTCACACGGTCCCAGGTGCGCAGGCCCATCCCGCGCAGTGTCGGCCGGTGGTACGAGGGGAGCTCCATCATGAATCCCTCGCTCTCCCCGCTGAGGAGGCTGCGCTTCATCAGCATCCCGGTTCCGATGGCGACGAGGATGCCCACGAGGTAGAGGGTGAACACCACGTTCTGCCCGTTGGAGGGGAAGAAGGCGGCGGCGAACAGCACGTACACCGGTAAACGGGCTCCGCACGACATGAACGGGTTCATGAGGATCGTGAGCTTGCGTTCCCGTTCGCTCTCGAGCGTGCGGGTCGCCATCACGGCCGGGACGTTGCAGCCGAAGCCGACGATCATCGGCACGAACGCCTTGCCCGGGAGCCCGATCGAGCGCATCGCCCGGTCCATCACGAACGCGGCGCGGGCCATGTATCCGCTGTCTTCCAGGATCGAGAGGAACAGGTACAGCGCAGCGATCACCGGAATGAACGTGGCGACCACCTGGAGGCCGCCGCCGATGCCGTCCGCGAGGAGCACCGTCAGCCAGTCGGGCGAACCGATCGCTCCGAGCAGTTCCCCGAGGCCGTCGACGAACACCGCACCGGCCACACCGTCGAACAGGTCGATGAACGCGCCTCCGACATTGATGGTGAACATGAACATCGCATACATGACGAGGAGGAAGATCGGGATCCCCCACACCCGGTGCAGCACGACCCGGTCGACGCGATCGGAGAAGTTGCGGCGGTGCCCCTTCTCCTTGGCGGTCACCCGCTGGGCGAGTGCGTGGGCGTGGGCGTACCGGTTGTCGGCGATGTGGAGGTCGGCCTCCTCACCCACATGGGCCTCGATCGATCGCTGCCACCTCGCCACGTCGTCGGAGAGATCGGTGCCGGCCTCACGCGTGGCCCGCTCGTCGTTCTCCAGCAGCTTGAGGGTGACCCACCGGGCGTCCACGTCTCCCACCCGCTCGGCGACCGCCGGTCGGAGAGCGAACACCGCCTCCTCCACCGGTTCGTCGTGGGCGAGCGAGTACCCCGCGTGACGCTGTGTCGACGCGGTCCGCAGGATCTGCCGGCGCAGTTCGTCGAGGCCGTGGCGGGTCGTCGCCACGACGGGCACGACCGGGCACCCCAGGCTGCGCGACAACTCGGCGACATCGATCGCCATGCCTTCCTTCTCGGCGACATCGACCATGTTCAACGCCACGAGGACGGGCACGTTCATCTCGAGCAACTGGACGGTCAGGTAGAGATGCCGCTCGAGATTGGAGGCGTCCACCACGTTCACGAACAGGTCGGCCTCGTGGGAGAGCAGGTAGTCGCGGGCGATCTGCTGGTCGAGCGTGGTGGCGTCGAGCGAGTACGTCCCGGGGAGGTCGACCGCCGTGACCCGGTGGTCGCCCACCACGAAGCGGCCCTCCTTGCGGTCGACCGTGACACCCGGCCAGTTGCCGGTGCGCTGGCGCACACCGGTGAGGGCGTTGAAGAGCGCCGTCTTGCCGCAGTTCGGGTTGCCGGCGAGAGCGACGGTCAGCTCCCCCGTTGCGGGCGCGACAGAGGAGGGCGCGCAGTCGGCGCAGCCCATCAGCCGCTGACCCCGGCGGCGGAACGCTCCACGTCGATCTGCCCGCACATCTCCGGCCCGAGCGCGATCCGGGTGTTCCCGCTGATGACCACGACGCCGTTGCCCCTTCGCTGCGACACGGTGATCTCCGAACCGACCCGGAGGCCGAGAGCGGTGAGTCTCCGCACCGTCGCGCGCCCCCCACGAACGCCCGCCACGCGCGCCGTGTCCCCGACCCCGAGCGCGCTCAGTCGAACAGCGGCCGGGTACGAAGACGTGCCGTCACCGAGGAGCACGATTGCAACGCTACCGAGATCCGTTAGGCC
>CBFCWZ010000270.1:0-5141 GCA_965601935.1 uncultured Ilumatobacteraceae bacterium | reverse complement strand
TTGGATCGAGGCGGTGTCGCGGTGGTCGCCGCAGACGTAGAGGCCCTCGCCGAGGGTGACTCGTTGCTTGGGGGAGAAGCCAGGGTCCTGGCGGGGTTGGCCGTGGTGGATCACGTCGACACGGAGTTGGGTCCACGTGTCGACCTCCGACCCCCAGATGACACGCAACTGCTCGCGCACGAGCGGACCCACGTCGGGGTCGGCGATCCCGGGGCAGGCTGCCGCGATGACCGTCTTGCCCGGTGGGGCGTAGTCGGGCGCGACGTCGCTCAGCACGGCGACGTTGAGGGCGGGTCCGTTGCCGGTGCCGTCGAGGACGATCGCCTTCGTGTCGACCGGCGACCGCTCGGCACCGAACCACACGCACGTGGCTGCCTTCGACGGCACGGGCTCGAGGTTCAGGAGGCGCGCTGCGGTGGGTCCTTCCGTGGCGACCACGATCCGTTCCGCGTGCCAGCGACGACCGTCGGAGGTGGTGACGACTCCGGGCGACACTTCCGCCACGGGCGTCTCGAGGTGCACCGTGCCGGGCGGGAGGTGGCCGGCCAGCTGTTCCGGGATCGCTCCCATGCCCTGCGCGGGAACGCCGGATTCACCGACCACGAGCGAGCGGAGGATCACGTCGAACATCCGCCGGCTGGTGGAGAGCTGGGGGTCGAGTTGGATCCCTCCGACGAGAGGGCGGAAGACCTGCTCGATCATCGAGTCGCTGAACCCGTCGGCGCGGAGGGCGTCGTAGGTGGTGCTGTCGGGTTGGCGGAGGAGCGCCACCGGATCGGCACGGCGGAGCCGTTCGCGCTGGCGCAGGATCCGCAGCTTGTCGGCGAGGGTTCCGATCGGTGCGAAGGCGGTCGGGAGGGCGGTGGCCGGGCGGCGGATCGGGTCACCCACACGAGCCATCCGCCTGCCGTTCCACACGAGCGCACCGGGTTCGAAGTAGGCCATGTCGAGAGCGTCGAGGTCGAGCTGCCGGTCCACCTCGGGGTAGGCGGTGAGGAGAACCTGGAACCCGCGATCGAGGCGATAGCCGTCGACGATGTCGGTGCGGACCCGCCCGCCGACCCCGTCGGACGCCTCCAGCACGACCACCGAACGCCCCGTCTCGACGAGTAGGCGGGCGGCAGCCAGGCCGGCGAGTCCGGCACCCACGATGACGACATCGCACTCCTGGCCGTCCGCACGCGGGGTAGGTTCCGTAGTACCCATATGAGGAGTATGACGCCATTCGCCTCCCGGATGGATCCGAACGGTGTCTGACACCTGTTGCAGCTTGCCGTTGCAGCTTCGAGGCCGCGGCAACGATCGGCACGCTGCAACCGTGTGTCTGACACCGGACGAACGCCGGGCGGTCGCTGTCCGGGCAGATCCCCCGCTGCAACGCGGAGCGGAGGCTCCAACATGAAGGTCGGTGTGATCGGCGCGACCGGCTATGTCGGTGGCCGACTGGTGCCCCATCTCCTCGACGCGGGCCACTCCGTTCGCTGTCTCGCCCGGACGCCGGAACGCCTGCGTGACGTGGAGTGGCGCGACTCCGTCGAAGTGGTCCCGGCCGACGTGCTCGACCAGGCATCGCTCGAGGCCGGGTTCCGCGACCTCGACGCCGTCTACTACCTCGTCCACGCGATGGGCCACGCCGGTAACTTCGCCGAGGCCGACCGCCAGGGTGCCGAGAACACCCGCCACGCCGCGGAAGCCGCCGGGGTGGGCCGCATCATCTACCTCGGCGGGCTGGGCGACGACGGGCCCGGCGAGCTGTCGCACCACCTCGCCAGTCGTCACGAGGTGGGCGACGTGCTGGCAGCCGGGTCGGTGCCGGTCACCGAGTTGCGGGCGGCGGTGATCATCGGGTCGGGCAGCGCCTCGTTCGAGATGCTCCGCCACCTCGACGAGGTCCTGCCGGTGATGATCTGCCCCCGCTGGGTCACGAAGACCCGATGTCAGCCGATCGCCATCATCGACGTGCTGCACTACCTCGTCGCCGTGCTGGAGGAACCTGCCGCGGCCGGGCGGGTGTTGGAGATCGGTGGCCCCGAGGTCCTCACCTACCGCGAGATGCTCGACAGCTACGCGCGCGCCGCCGGCCTGCCCCGACGGCTGGTGATCCCGGTCCCAGTGCTCACACCGCGCCTGTCGTCGCACTGGGTCAACCTGGTGACGCCGCTCCCGTACGGCCTGGCCAAGCCGCTCGTCGACAGTCTGAGGAACGACGTGGTCGTCGGCTCCGACCGCGACATCCGCGCACTGATCGACCGCGACCTGCTGCCGCTCGACGAGGCGATCCGGCGGGCCCTCTCGGTCTCGCGTCGCGACTCGATGGCCACGACCTGGATGGACAGCGCCGCACCGGTCGCCCCCGCCGAAGAGATGCCCCAGGACCCGGAGTGGGCGGGAGCGACAATCTACGAGGACCACCGGGAGGTGGCGTCGACGGCCACTGCCGAGCAGGTCTTCCGGACCGTGGAGGGGATCGGCGGTGACCGTGGCTGGTACTACGGCGACGTCCTGTGGGAGCTGCGCGGCTGGTTCGACACGCTGATCGGCGGGATCGGGATGCGTCGGGGTCGCCGCCACCCCGACGACCTCCGGCTGGGCGACGCCCTCGACTTCTTCCGTGTCGAGGCCCACGAACCGCCCCGTCTCCTCCGGCTCCGCGCCGAGATGAAGCTCCCCGGTGTGGCCTGGCTGGAGTGGCGGGTCACCGACGACGGCGACGGCACCCGTCTCCACCAGATGGCCCGATTCCACCCCCGGGGCATCACCGGCCGCCTCTACTGGTGGGCCCTGCTCCCCGTGCACAAGGTCATGTGGAACCAGTTGGTGCGCAGGTTGGCGGCCGCCAGCGAGTAGGCCTCTGGGAGGCCACCCGAAACTCGCGAACCGAGCAGCAGGAAGACGTGCGAGCACGAATGGTTGTCAGGGGTGACCTGTCGGTAGGACCTCGATGACGACGCCGGTCGATCACCCCCACACTCGACACCGCTCTCCTGGCGGAACAGACGACCGTCGAGGCTTGGATCGATCAAGCGCGCTCGTTCTGCTGGGCGACGGCTCGGTGGCTGGTCGACGAGGTTCGCACCGCACCGCGCCCTCGCTGTGCAGTGGCGTCCGATCAGCCTGCCGTTCGAGAACCAGCCGGATCCGGGAACGCCCTCACCACGATGATGGACATCGACGGCTTCTTCGAACTGACACGCACCCGCACCGAGCCCTCAGCCCCGGGGCCGCGCCCTCTCTCCTGACCCGCGTCGGCCTCGAACGTGACGAGGCATCCGCGGTGATTCCCTCCTCTTCCGCTCCCGGGGTGTCTGGAGGAGTTGGACAGGTCAGGGTGCAACCGTGGCAACGAACGCGCCATGCTCGGGGCGCACCGGATGAGTGCGTCCCGGTTCGGGGGAGACCAGGGTAGAAGGCCCTTTGTGAATCATGGTCAACCGGCATACACTCGCGTCGGCGTGACACCGCACCGCTTCCCCACGTTGTGGTACGGTGCCGCGTGAGCAGCGGGTGGCCTCGGCCGCCTTCCATGAGCCGATGCCCGGGACCTATCCGGGCGCCCGGCATCGAATCCAACTCAGGAGGAACATAGTGAGTACGCGCACCTCGCGAGGCGTGAAGCGGAAGGTCGGTGCCCTTGTAGCGGCGGCCGGGCTCGCCGCGTCGGCCCTCGCACTTTCGGGCCCGGCACAAGCCGTGACCGATCCAGACGTCATCCGTGTCGCGGGCGACAATCGTTACGCGACGTCGGTCGAGGCGGCCAACCTCGCGGGCTTCAGTGGCGATGAGGTCGTCATTGCGTCCGGCCAGGCCTTCCCCGACGCTCTTTCGGGTGGGGCGCTCGCCGGTGCCGTCGACGGGCCGATCCTGCTGGTGAAGGCCGACGAGCTTCCGAGCGAGGTGGCCAACTACCTCGTCGACAAGAAGCCCAGCATCGTCCACATCCTCGGTGGGACGTCTGCCGTGTCCGACACGGTGGAGAACGAGATCAAGGGCCTCCAGGGCCTGTCGGGTGTGACCATCAACCGCATCGCCGGCGACAACCGGTACGACACCGCCGGCAAGGTGGCTGACTATGTCAACACCGCCAGCGGCGTCGGCGATCTGCCGGGCGGATACGACAACGTCGTGTTCCTCGTGACCGGGCAGAACTTCCCCGATGCGCTCGGCGCCGGGTCGCAGGCCTTCAAGGGCCCGCACCCGATCATCCTCACGAAGTCCGACGCCCTCTCGCCCGAAGCTGCTGCCGCCCTCACCGGTGTCAGTGCCGACCTGGCCATCATCCTCGGCGGAACCGCCGCAGTGTCCGACGCGGTGCAGACCGCCGTCGAGACCGCTGGTGTCGAGACGCTCCGGGTCGCCGGTGCCAACCGGTACGACACCGCGGCCAACCTCGCCGCCACTCTGGTGGGCCTGGGCGAGCTCGACGCCGCGAACGTGGGTCTCGCCTACGGGCCGAACTTCCCGGATGCGCTCGCTGCTGCGTCCTACCTCGGGAACGCCGTGGCTCCGCTGGTGCTGGTGAACGACGCCGGCGTCCCGGCCGAAACCCAGGCCTTCCTCGAGGCGAATGCCAAGACGACCCAGACGCTCCACGTGTTCGGTGGAACCGCCGTCATCTCCGATGAAACGGTGAACGACGCCAAGGACGCTGCATCTGCCGATGCGGTCACCGGCACGATCAATCCCGACGATGACGACCTCGACGGTCGCCGGGAGTTCACCATCGTCTTCAGTGAGGACGTGGATGAAGCGCAGGCTGAGAGTGCCGCGAGCTACTCGTTCAACAATGGCAACCTGAGCGTCAACAACGCGACCTACAACAGCACCACCACAACGGTGACGATCCGAACGGGGGGATCGGCCAACCCGCTGGTGCCCGGCGATGTGATTGCCATCAGGGCGGACGCGATCGAGGCTGCCGATGGAAGTGGTCGGTATGTCGAGACCGACTCGTTCACCGTGGTTGCCGACACGACTGCCCCGACGCTGACCATCGCTGCTCGGGATGGGGGCAACGAGATCATCGTGGCCGCCGACGAGCCGTTCAGCTTCGTCGACGCTTCGAAGGTGAGCATTCAGCGTCTGCCGGCGCCGACGCCACCACTGGGAGTGACCCTGGCGGCTACAGTGGACGACAATACGGT
>CBFCWZ010000269.1:0-5142 GCA_965601935.1 uncultured Ilumatobacteraceae bacterium | reverse complement strand
GAGATCGCGGCAGGGTCCAGCAGGGAAGCGAGATCGACGGTCATGGCAGCCCCAATCGTATCGGCGAGCCTCCCTCCGGTCGCCCCGTCCCCCCGCCTCCCTCGGCCCCGACCGGCGAACGCGTGAACGCGTTCGGCCGCAGGGGCTGGCCGGGGCGGGCTCGTCCGGGCCGAACGTGGGTGGGCCGGTAGCCTGCCGGTGTGTCGAACGCCGTCGTGGTCGCCGTTGCGCCGGGATCACCGGCCGAGGCCGCTGGGATCGTCCCCGGCGACGAGGTCACGCGCATCGACGGCGCCGTCCCGCGCGACGTGATCGAGTGGCAGCAGTTCACCGACGCCGCCGATCCGTTGATCGAGGTGCTCCGGCAGGGGGCCGATCTGGAGTTGTCGGTCGCGAAGCGCGCCGGCGAGGCGCTCGGGGTCGAGGTGCACTCGGCCGTGTTCGACCGGGTGCGCACATGTGACAACCACTGCGAGTTCTGCTTCATCTACCAGCTGCCCAAGGGCATGCGCCGCAGCCTCTACATGAAGGACGACGACTACCGGCTCAGCTTCCTCTACGGGAACTTCACGACGCTCACCCGCTTCACCGAGGCCGATCTCGAGCGGTGCATCACCGAACGGTTGTCGCCGCTCCACGTATCGATCCACGCGACCGGCCACGACACGCGGATCCGCATGCTGAAGAACCGCCGGGGCGGGATGAGCCTGCGCTGGATGCGCGCCCTGCTCGACCACGGCATCGACGTGCGCGGGCAGGTCGTGGTGTGCCCCGGCGTCAACGACGGGGCCGTGCTCGACGCGACGCTGGCCGGGGTGCTCGACCGTTATCCCGATCTCGAGTCGGTGGCCGTCGTGCCGCTCGGGCTGTCGAGGTTCAACCCCGAAGCGGCGATGAGGGAGCACACGGTCTCCGAGGCGCGGGCGGCGGTCGAGCTCGTCGAGCGGTGGCAGCAGCGTTTCCTGCGGGTGCTCGGGCGGAGGATGGCCTTCGTCGCCGACGAGTACTACCTCATGGCCGGGCTCCCGTTCCCGGAGGCCGAGACGTACGAAGGGTTCCCGATGCACGAGGACGGGATCGGGATGGCGCGCACGTTCGAACGCGAGTTCAGGGGTGAGACGGACGCGGCCACCGGGGTGAGGTCGGGCTTCTTCGCCTCGGTCGATCTGCCGGAGAACCCGGCGGCCTACACGGGGTTGCGGGCCCGGACGGATGCGGTGAGTCCGGCCGGCTCGCCGGTGGCGGTCAGCCTCGGGACGACGCGGCGCCGTCCGGCGCGCACCACCGTCCTGACCGGGGCGCTCGGCGCGCGTGTGATCACGCCGCTCGTCGAATCGCTCGGACGCGACGACCTGCGAGTCCTTCCCGTCGACAACCGCTTCTTCGGTGGGAACACGGGGGTGACGGGGCTGATGACATTCGAGGACGTCGCCCGGGTGCTCGCCGACGAGCCGGCGGCGGATCGCTACCTCCTGCCCGACGTGTGCCTCTCCGACGACGACCGGTTCCTCGACGGGGGAGTGGTGGCCGACCTGCCCCGCCCGGTCGAGGTCGTCGCGACCGACGGAATCGCCCTGCGAGCGGAACTGGAGCGGTCGGCATGACCGACGTCGACGACATCGATGCCGTCGACGACGAGGAGTCGACGCTGCCCACCGTCGTGATCATCGGGCGGCCCAACGTCGGCAAGAGCACGTTGTTCAACCGCGTGATCGGGGAGCAGGCGGCGATCGTCGAGAACCGGCCCGGGGTGACCCGCGACCGCAAGGAGCTGGAGGCCGAGTGGCTCGGCGTGCCGTTCCGGGTGATCGACACCGGGGGTTGGATGCCGAAGGGGAGCGACCTCGACGACAAGGTGAGCCGCCAGGTGGAGGCTGCCGTCGCCGAGGCCGACCTCGTGCTGTTCATGGTCGATGCCAGCGTCGGCGTGCTCGAGGAGGACGAGGCGGTCGCCGACTGGCTCCGCCGTGGCGATCGCGAGGTGGTCGTCGTCGCCAACAAGGCCGACAACAATCGGCGCGAGGACGATCTGTGGCAGTTCCTCGCGCTGGGGCTGGGCGACGCCGTCCCGGTGAGCGCACTCCACGGCCGGCGTGCCGGCGATCTGCTCGACGTGGTGCTCGAGCGCCTCGGCGACCGGGCCGTCCGGCCGGCGGAGCCCGACGACGACCCGTGGAGCGAGGACGCACCGCTCGACGTGCTCGGCGAGGATCGGCCGCCGCGCGTGGCGATCGTGGGCCGCCCGAACGTGGGCAAGAGCACCCTGTTCAACCGGCTCGTCGGCGAGGACCGCTCCGTCGTCCACGACATGCCCGGTACCACCCGCGACGCGATCGACACCCTGGTCGAGACCGACGACGGCCCGATCGTGTTCGTCGACACCGCCGGGATGCGGCGCCGGTCGCGGATCGACGACGCCGCCGAGTACTACTCCCTGGTGCGGGCGCTGCGCGCGATCGACGACGCCGACATCGCCCTCCTGGTGATCGATGCGACCGAGGGCGTCACCGGCCAGGATCAGCGCCTCGCCGAACGTATCGATGCGTCGGGCTGCCCCATCCTGATCCTCCTCAACAAGTGGGAGTTGGTCGACGACGCCGAGCGGCGCTACGAGGTCGAGACCGAAGTCAGGCGCCGGCTCGCCTTCGTCGGGGACGCGCCGGTGCTCAAGATGTCGGCGCTCACCGGCAAGGGCGTCCACAAGCTGCGACCGCGTCTCAACGACGCGATCGACCAGTACCACCGCAGGGTGCCGACGCGCGACGTGAACAAGGTCATCGCCCAGGCGCAGCAGGAGTCGCCGGCGGGTGGCGGCGCCAAGGTGCTGTACGCCGTCCAGGGGGCCACCGATCCTCCGACGTTCACGCTGTTCGTCAACCGCGAGCTGCCCCAGCACCACGTCCGCTACCTCGAGCGACGGATCAAGGAGGCGTTCGGGTTCGGCTCGACCCCGGTCAAGCTCCGGATCAGGAAGCGGTCGGACTGATGCCCTGGTGCGAGCAGTGCGCGAAGTACCTGGCGCCGTCGGCGATGACGTCCGACGGTGCCTGCCCGACGTGTGGCCGCACGACGCAGGGGTCCACCCTGACCGACGCCGCCGATGATCGCACCGCGGAAGCGGTCGACGAGTCGACGCCGTGGCACTTCAAGCTGCTCGTCGCCGCGCTGATCGTCTACCTCGGCTGGCGCGTGGTCGAGATCTTCGTCTGATCGAGGGGCGGCGCACCGTCGTGCCACCGTCGATATCGCCGCCCGTGTCGCCGGCGCTCGGCAGCGACCGAGCAACTCGTCCGGCACGCGATCACGCCTGCCCGTCGCTGCCTCCGTTCCGGTAGCGTGTCGGACGCACACGGGCTGTGGCGCAGTTTGGTTAGCGCACTTGTCTGGGGGACAAGGGGTCGGAGGTTCGAATCCTCTCAGCCCGACCAAGGGGTCGTAAAGGCCCAGGTCAGAGACCATATTCATCGAGCGAGCCTGACCCGCACCCACCCCCGGGAGGCCCGCAGAATGCCACTTGTCTCGACACTTTGCTCATCGGTTGAGTACCTCGCCCACGCCCGAGCGGTCGGCCGCCGACCGGCCACGATCGAGAGCTACGAGTACGCACTCCGTCAGCTCAAGGAGTGGCGCCAGACCGACGATGATCTGGCCACCGTCACCCGGATCGAGGCGAGGGCCTTCGTCCGGTACCTCACCGAGCGCTACGCCGCCTCGGGCGTCGAGTCCCGCTTGAAGCGATACCGGGCGTTCTACCGCTGGTGTGTGGCCGAGGACATCTGTGAGGCCAACCCGTTCGAAGGGCTGTCGGTTCGTGTCCCTGACGAGCCGAAGCTGACCGCCACCGACGAGCAGGTGGCCAGCATGCTCGAACGGGCGAAGCGTTCCCGCAGGCCCCGTCGTGACGTTGCGCTGCTCACGGTGCTCGCCGACACCGGCTGTCGCAAGGGCGAGCTGGCGGCGCTCGGCGTCGAACATGTTGACCTGAACTCGGGAACCATCACGTTCCCCACCTCGAAGTCGAGACCCCGCACCGTGCCGCTGTCCGATCGAGCTGTCCGGGCCCTCGGGCGGTACCTGCGCCAGCGTGGGACCAGGTCCGGGCCGCTGTGGTGCGTGGAGGACCAATACAGCCTCGTGAAGTGCGTCGTGAAGCGCCACTCCAGGGGAGAGTTGACACCGCACGCCCTCCGGCGCCGGTTCGCCGTGACTTGGCTCCTTCAAGGCGGCTCAGAGACGTCGCTCATGCGGATCGCTGGGTGGAGCAGTCGTGACATGATCGCCCTGTACTCGAAGGCATCGGCCGACGTGATCGCAGCCGAGGAGTTCAGGCGCCTGATGGCGTGATGTCACCGACAGCGCACGTCTCGATTCCTACGCTCGGGTAGGAGGTGCGCCATGACCATCACGCTCGTCGTTTCGGCGCTCAACGCCGTCCAGGCCGGGAGGCTGGCCACCGAGCAGGCCCGCCGGTCGCAGGGGTGGGACCGAGTGTCGATCCTGTCAACTCGGATGGTTGGGGCGAACTCGTTCGAGGTCCGCATGTTCGTCTCCACGGAGTCGGGCGTTCCGCTGTAGCGACGGTCGACGGCGCACGACGGCACGGCAGTGTGGGGAGCTTGTGGCGCCTTGGCCCGGCTCCCAAGTCGGGCGGAGATTGGCAGTTGTCACTGCCGTCGCACCTAGTCTCCAGGGGCAGCATCGGAATGCCAGGAGGTCGAGAGTGAGCCAGCTTGTTGCCTATTACGACGAGCAACCCATCGCCGTCAAGGGCAAGTTGGAGCTCCATCAGTCGCCGATCGAGCAGGTTGCGGGCATCGTCCGCTCAACCGATGGAGCACTCCGGACTTCGCTCGCTTACGTTGAGGCGCCCAACCAGGCCGGGCTGGTCGTCCCGTTCGGGATGTATGACGACTGGTCGCTTCGTGACCGGTACAACGAGGCGATTCGAATCATGAATGCGCTCGGCGCATCGGCAATCGTGTGCGAGACGTACGGCGAGGTCGCCACTCGTCGATCATTCCGAGTACGGTTGCCCTTCGTCGGCGGTCAGGGGGGTGCACGGCTCGACCAGCAGCGGATCCAGAACAGTGGATTCGACTTCCGACATGACGGCAAGGGCAACAGCAACCCTCGTGATCCACG
>CBFCWZ010000268.1:0-5164 GCA_965601935.1 uncultured Ilumatobacteraceae bacterium | reverse complement strand
GTGCGCCGACACCACGGCGGCACCCGGGATGTCCGCCCAGAGCTCGCGGGCGTCGACGGCCCAGTGGTTGTCAGGGTCCCCGTAGTACTGCAGTGTCCGCCCCCACGGCACCGGCCCCCACATGTACGAGGTCAGACCGATCGAGACGGCGAGGACCACCACGGTGACGGCCCGCATCGGCACACCCGACCATGTACGTCGCACGTGCCCGATCGCGTAGACGGTTCCCATCGCCAGCGCCGGCACCGCGACGAGGCTGTAGTGGTACTCGATCTGGTACTGGTACCAGAACGTGCTGAGCACGTTGGTGAACAGCACGAGGGCGCTGATCGCAGCCACGCTCGGGGCACGCATGAACAACCATGCGAACGGTGCCGTCATCTGCCAGAGGTAGAAGGGCCGGCCGTCGCTGCGGAAGTAGTCGGCCACCTCTCGGGGATCGGTGAACGTCTCCTTGACTGCTCCCCAGGGTCCACCCCATGGAATCCTCCAGCTGTTCCGGGTGGGAACCCCGATCAGGCTCCGCATCACGAGGAACATCGCGGCCAACATGAAGGCGATGCTGCCGAACACGGTCAGCAGGCCGATGCGACGATCTCGTTTGAGGGTGACCCAGATGCCGAGCGGGACCAGTACGAGCGACGCGTCCTCCTTCACCAGCAGCGACAGCACGACGAACACCGCGTAGGTCGTCCAGCGGCGTTCGAGGGCCGCCCAGATGGCGAACGCCACGAACGCGCCGAGGAAGCCGTCGGGGTGGAAATTCTCGAGGTTGGTCCACGCCACCGCCGGGTGCAGCAGATAGCCGGCGGCACCGACCAGGGCGGACCACTCCGATCCGAGCCACCTGCGGCCGTAGAGGAAGATCGGGATCGACCCCGCCGCGATCGCCGTCGACTGGGCGAAGAAGAGAACCCCTGCCGCCGGGAACAGCCAGTAGAACGGCACGAGGAAGACCATCACGAACGAGGTGTGGTCACCGAAGAGGTTGCGACCCATCAGAGTCACGAACGGCGCCTCGAACCGGGAGAGCAGCCAGACTCCCTGGTCGTACAGCGCCGAGTCGTACGTCGAGGTGGCGAGGGCGTGGTGGTTGTCGATCGAACGGGTGGTGTAGTGCCACACGTAGATCACGATCCCGGCGAGGAGGAGCAGCTGGGGGATGCTGACGCGCGCCCACCACGCGCGGGGCGCGACCGGATCCGGCCGGGCAGTGACGGGGGCTCCGGTCTCCCCCTCGGTCGTCACGTCGTGAGCGCCATCGCGCTCCGCCGACGTCAGATCGGACATCT
This sequence comes from uncultured Ilumatobacteraceae bacterium, assembly GCA_965601935.1. Lineage (GTDB taxonomy): Bacteria > Actinomycetota > Acidimicrobiia > Acidimicrobiales > Ilumatobacteraceae > CBFCWZ01. Next base: position 3,872 of record CBFCWZ010000268.1, on the reverse strand, counting down.
CCCTATTGTCGCAAGTCCTCTGCAACGGCGCTGAGCACGCCGTTCACGAAGCGAGGGCTGTCGTCGGTGGAGAAACGCTTGGCCAGTTCGACTGCCTCGTCGAGGATGACCGCCACCGGAACGTCGGGCTTCTCCGACAGCTCGTAGGTGGCGATCCGGAGGACGTTGAGGTCGATGACCGGCATCCGGTCGAGCGTCCAGCCGCGCGCCCGAGCGGAGATCGCCTCGTCGAGGCGGGCCCGGTGGTCCTGCACTCCGGCCACGAGATCGCTGGTCATCTCGTCGGGCTCGAGGACCTGCAGCGCGAGCGCGTCGGTGGGCGCGATGCCCTTCGAGTGCGCCTCGTAGAGCAGGTAGAGAGCGCGCTCTCGCGCGTCGGACCGCTCGTCGGGGCGTGGGATCGAGGATGCCACCTGTGGTCAGACCCGGGTGAGGTAGTCGCCGCTGCGCGTGTCGACCTTGACGGTGTCGCCCACCTCGACGAAGAGGGGGACCTGGATGATCTTCCCGGTGACGAGTGTGGCGGGCTTGCGGGCACCCGAGACCCGGTCACCCTGGACTCCGGGCTCGGTGTCGGCGATGTCCAGCTCCACGGAGGCAGGGATCTCGACGCCGATGATCTCGCCCTGGTACATCGCGATCTGGGCGACCATCTGCTCGACCAGGTAGTCGGCGGCCTCTCCCAGGGTCTCGCGCGCCACGTTCATCTGGTCGTACGTCGACGTGTTCATGAAGACATAGTCCGTCCCGTCCTGGTACAGGTACTGCATGTCCTGACGGTCGACGATCGCCTGCTCGACCTTGATCCCCGCATTGAAGGTCTTGTCGATCACGGCACCGCTGCGCACGTTCTTGATCTTCGTGCGGACGAACGCCCCACCCTTGCCGGGCTTGACGTGCTGGAACTCGACCACCTGGAACAGGCCGTTGTCCAGTTCCAGGGTGATCCCGTTCCTCAGGTCGTTGACGGAGATCTGGGGCATGAGAGCGTCGCTTTCGATTCGTGTCGGTGGGGCGGGTCGGGTTCAGGCGGCGAGGGAACGCTTCGGGGAATGGGTCAGGACCTCCGGGCCGGAGTCCCGTACCACGACGAGATCCTCGATGCGGAAACCGCCGAAGCCGCCACGATAGAGGCCGGGTTCGATCGTCACCACGTTCCCCTCCTGGATCGTGTCGGCGGACGTGGGCCCGTGGAACGGAGGCTCGTGGATCAAGAGACCCACCCCGTGGCCGGTGCCGTGGAGATACCACTCGTCGAGCCCCGCCGCGCGGAACACCGAGCGGCTGGCCTCGTCGACCTCACGGGCGGAGGCACCGGGCGACAGCGCGGCGAGTCCCGCCGTCTGTGCCAGAGCCACGAGCTCGTACCACTCGCGCTGTTGGTCGTCGGGTTCGCCGATCACCCACGAGCGGGTCATGTCGGAGTGGTAGCCGTCGACCAGTGCTCCCACGTCGATCACGACGGTGTCACCCTCGGCGAGGCGGCGGTCGCTCACCTCGTGGTGCGGACGGGCGGCGTGTTCCGGTCCGGCCGCGACGATGGTGGCGTAGCTCCGATCGTCGGCACCGTGCAGGCGCATGCGGTGTTCGAGTTCGTTGCGGATGTCGGCTTCGGTCACACCGTCCTCGAACAGCATCGGCTCGACCTGCTCGAGCGCCGCATCGGTGGCGGCGGCTGCCCGGGCGATGCGGGCGACCTCTGCCTCGTCCTTCACCTGTCGTGCCCGCCCGACAGGTGACGGAATCGCTCGCATCGGATGTTCGGCGGCCAGAGTGACCCACGCCCGATGCGTCGTCGTGCTGTCGTCGAGACCCACGGCCTCCGCACCCGCGAGGGCCTCGTGCATCCGGTCGTCGAGTCTCGCCCTGTTCGTCTCGGCGATCACCACTGCGCCACTGCCGGCACTCTCGGCGCGGGCCCGATCGCCGTACCGCCCGTCGGTGCCGAGCGTCACCCCGTCGGGGCGGACGACCACCCAGCCGTTCGAGCCGGTGAACCCGGTGAGCCAACGAACGTCGACCAGATCCGTGAGGAGGAGCGCGTCGATCTCGCCGAGACCGTCGACGAGCCGGCGCACGCGGGCTCCGTGGTCGATGGTCGGGAGGTCCTCCGACGGAACCACGGTCAGCGGCTCCGCTCCAGGAAGGTGGACAGCGTCGCCCGGACCACGGCCGGATCCACGTCGGCCACCACCTCGACTCCCCGCTCGCCGTCCAACACGAAGGTCAAGCCGTCGAGCGCCTTCTTGTCCCGGCCCATGAGTGCCATCAGGTCGTCGACGACGAGCCCGGAGGGGGGCGCGGCCATGAGGTCGTACTCGCCGGCGACCACCCTGCGGTGCTCCTCCACCCTCGCGTCGTCGATCCGCCCGAGCGCACGCGCCAGTTCGGCGGCGTAGACGAGGCCGACCGCGACAGCCTCGCCGTGCGCCAGCTCGTGGTGCGTCGCGATCTCCAGCGCATGGGCCAGCGTGTGGCCGTAGTTGAGGACTGCCCGCCGGCCACCTTCCCTCTCGTCGGATGCCACGACCTCGGCCTTGATCCCGATGCACCGCGCGATGCGCTCGGGCAGCGGTAACGCCAGCAGGTCGTCACCGGCCAGGAAGTGGTACTTCGCCATCTCCCCGAGGCCACACCGCATCTCCCGGCCGGGCAGTGTCTCGAGTGCGTCGAGATCGCAGATCACGGCGCTCGGCTGCCAGAAGGCACCGACGAGGTTCTTCCCCTCGGCCAGGTTCACTCCGGTCTTCCCGCCGATCGCTGCGTCGACCATCCCGAGCAGGCTCGTGGAGATGTGGAGAACGGGAGTGCCGCGGTGCCATGACGCCGCGGCGAACCCGGCGACGTCGGTGACCATGCCGCCGCCCACTCCGATCACCAGGTCGTTGCGGGTGAGGCCCATGGCAGCGAAGCCGCCGACGATCGCCTCGAGGGTCACCAGGGATTTGTGCTCCTCCCCTTCCCCGATCTCGAACACCTCGACGTGGCGGTCCTCGAGCAGTGGCGTCAGATCGCGGAACGCTGCCGGGATCGAGGGTTGTGTCACGACTGCAACTCGTCGAACCCGCGCCGGCACGAGGGAAGCGAGTTCGCCGATGGCCTCCTGCCCCACCAGTACCGGATAGCTCGAGCCCGGCACGGGCACCGTCACGCGCAGCATCGGAGGACCGCCTGTGTCACATCGCCCACGGACCGGTGATCGACCGAGACGATCGCGTCGGCCACCTCCTTGTACAGCGGCTCACGCGTGTCGAGCATCTGGGCGAGGGTGCCCTCGGGATCGTCGTCGAGGGCCGGACGGTGCATCCCGTTGCGGACCCGCGCGAGGAGCACGTGGACGTCGGCACACAGCCAGACGACATGGGCGTGCGAGTCGGCGAGCACGGCCCGGTTCTCCGGCCGGAGGACCACTCCCCCGGCAGCCGCCACCACGGATGGCTCGTCGGCCGCCAACACTTCGGCGACGACCTCGGCTTCGAGGTCGCGGAAGGCCGACTCACCGTCCTCGGTCCAGATGTCGCGGACCGAGCGACCCGCCACCTGTTCGACGAGTACGTCGGTGTCCAGAAGGGGGCGGTGGAGGGCTGCCGCGACGGCACGCCCGACAGAGGACTTGCCGACGCCCATCATTCCGATGAGCACGATGTGCTCGTTGTCGAAGCAGTCCGGCACGACCGATCTCACAGTCCCGACGTGAAGGCCTCGGCGTTCCGCACGAACTCGTCGACCGAGTCGCCCCCGAACTTGCGCTGGGCCTCGCCTGCCAGGACGAGCGCGACCATCGTCTCGGCCACGACCGCCGCGGCGGGAACTGCCGTCACGTCAGTGCGCTCTCTGAAGGAGACGGCCGACTCCTTGGTGGCGGTGTCGAC
>CBFCWZ010000267.1:0-5226 GCA_965601935.1 uncultured Ilumatobacteraceae bacterium | reverse complement strand
CAACAAGGGCAAGGTGCTCACGAAGGGTCTCGGTGCATCGCCCGGCGCCGCGGTCGGCGGGGTGTACTTCACCGCCGACCATGCCGTCGAAGCCGACAAGCGCGGGGAGCGGGTCATCCTCGTGCGCCAGGAGACGAGCCCCGACGACATCCACGGCATGAGTGTCGCCCAGGGCATCCTCACCTCGCGTGGCGGGCTCGTCAGCCACGCCGCCGTCGTCGCACGTGGCTGGGGCACCCCGGCCGTCGTGGGCGCCGAAGAGGTCAGGATCGGCAAGGGTGAGTTCACGATCGGTGGCGTCACGGTCAAGGAGGGCGAGATGCTCTCCATCGACGGCACCACCGGCGAGGTCGTGGCCGGCGAGATGGAGCTGAAGAACGCCGAGCCGCCGCCCGAGTTCCAGACGATCCTCGAGTGGGCCGACAAGGTCCGCAAGGGCAAACTGGCCGTGCGCGCCAACGCCGACACCGGCGAGGACGCAGCCAACGCCCGCTCGATGGGTGCGGAGGGCATCGGTCTCTGCCGCACCGAGCACATGTTCCTCGCCCCCGACCGCCTGCCGGTCGTGCGCCAGATGATCCTCGCCTCCAACGAGGAAGAGGAGCACAAGGCGCTCGAAGAGCTGGCCCGGGTGCAGCAGATCGACTTCGAGGAGGTCCTCGAGGCAATGGACGGGTTGCCCGTCACGATCCGCCTGCTCGACCCGCCGCTGCACGAGTTCCTGCCGCCCCACGAGGAACTGCTCGTGAAGGAGGCCACCGGCAAGCTGACCAAGGCGGAGAAGGCCGAGATGGTCGCTGCCGAGGCGTGGGCCGAGCACAACCCGATGATCGGAACGCGTGGCGTGCGTCTCGGCGTGCTGAAGCCGGGCCTCTACGCGATGCAGGTGCGGGCGCTCATGGCCGCTGTGGCGGCACTGCGCAAGCGCAAGATGAATCCGATCGTCGAGGTGATGATCCCGCTCACAGTCACCCGTGAAGAGCTGGCCCTCGCCCGGGGCTGGTGCGAGGCGGAGATCGCCGCCGCCACCAAGGGCATGCGCAACAAGCCCGACGTCACCATCGGCACGATGATCGAGACACCGCGGGCCGCCATCCGCGCCGACGAGATCGCCGAGGAGGCCGACTTCTTCAGCTTCGGCACCAACGACCTCACCCAGCTCACCTTCGGGTTCAGCCGTGACGACGTCGAGAGCCGGATGATGCCCGCCTACCTCGAGCAGGGTCTCCTGCATCGCAACCCGTTCGACTCGATCGACAAGACCGGCGTGGGCGACCTCGTGAAGCTCGGCGCCGAGCGCGGCCGCTCCACCAAGAAGAAGCTCAAGCTGGGCGTCTGCGGCGAGCACGGTGGCGATCCCGAGTCGATCGACCTCTTCTACAACGCGGGCCTGAACTACGTCTCCTGCTCGCCGTTCCGCGTGCCGATCGCCCGCCTGGCTGCCGCTCAGGCGATCATCGCCGCCAAGAGCTGACGCCTGCGTCGGTGGGGCGGGGCGATCCCGTCCCACCGTGGACGTAGAGTCAGCGCCATATGGCGATCGCGGACGAGGACATCGAGCGGCTGCGGTCGACGGTGTCGATCGTCGACACGGTCCAGCAGTACGTCGCGCTGAAGCGCGTCGGGCGGAATTGGGTGGGCTTGTGTCCCTTCCACGCCGAGAAATCGGGCTCGTTCAACGTGCGCGAGGAGACGGGGCGCTACAAGTGCTTCGGTTGCCAGGCGGCCGGCGACGTCTTCACCTTCGTCCAGGAGATCGAGCACCTCGACTTCCCGTCCGCGGTGGAGCATCTCGCCAACAAGGCGGGCGTCCAGCTCAACTACACCTCGTCGGGCCAGTCGAAGGAGCGGGCGCGGCGCAAGAAGCTGACCGAGGCGATGTCGGGGGCGGTCGACTGGTATCACCAGCGGCTGCTCGATCATCCCGATGCTCGGCAGGCCAGGGATTACCTGCGCAGCCGGGGGTTGCACGGCGAGATCGCCCGCACGTTCAAGCTCGGCTGGGCCCCCGACGACTGGGACGCCTTCGCCAGTGCCTCGACGTCGCCGTCCGACGTGTTGCAGGACGTCGGGCTGGCGTTCCGGAACCGGCGCAACCGGATGCAGGACTCGTTCCGGGCGCGGGTGATGTTCCCGATCTTCTCCGAGTCGGGTGAGGCCCTCGCCTTCGGCGGCCGGATCCTGCCGGGGTCGGAGGACCCCGCGAAGTACAAGAACTCGGCTGAGACGCCGATCTATACGAAGTCGAAGACGCTCTACGGGCTGAACTGGGCGAAGAGCGACATCGTGCAGGCGAACCAGGTGATCGTCTGCGAGGGCTACACCGACGTGATCGGGTTCCACCAGGCCGGCGTGCCGCGGGCGGTGGCGACATGTGGCACCGCCCTCACCGAAGAGCACGTCCGACTGTTGAAACGCTACGCCAGCAGGGTGGTGCTGGCCTTCGACGCCGACGCGGCGGGCCAGGGCGCCGCCGAACGGTTCTACGAGTGGGAGGAGAAGCACCAGGTCGAGGTGCTCGTGGCGCGTCTACCCGCAGGGCGTGACCCAGGTGACCTGGCGCGGTCCGACCCAGATGCCCTGAAGAAGGCGGTGGACGATTCCGTGCCGTTCCTCCGCTTCCGGCTCGATCGGACCATTGCAGCACGGCCGATGGATTCGCCCGAGCACCGGGCGCGGCTCGCGGACGAGGCGATGGCGGTGGTGAACGAGCACCCCAACGAGAACGTCCGGCGGCTGTACGCCGGGGAACTGGCAGCTCTGATCGGGCTGCCAGTGGCCGACTTCACGCGGGCGGCGGTGAGCAGGGCGCGTCCGCGGGTGCAGGCGCCGGCAAGACGGGTCGGGCCCCCGGTTCAGAACACCGAGTTCACCGCGTTGGTCCTGTTGGCACAGGACTGGGACGAGATCGCACCGTGGCTGTTGGAGAGCCTGTTCTCCGACGACGCCAACCGCATGGCGTTCCTGGCGCTGGCCGATGCCGAGGGCGATCTCGGCAAGGCCATCGATGCGGCGTCACCCGACGCGCGCGAGGTGCTGGAGAGGGCAGCGGTGGCCGATCTCGATCTCGATGCCGACACCGAAGCGCGGACGCTCATCCGGGCAGCTGCCACGAGGGAGTTGAAGCAGCGCTCCGGTCCGATCGACACGTCCACGATCGAGGAGGACCGGCAGGTCCGCCTCGCCCTCGAGGCGCTGACGGAACTCGATCGGGACCGGGCCATGGAGGCTGCCGAGTCATTGCTAACTTGGCTGGATCGACGCGCAGAGGAACGGACCGGTGGGGATGGTTGATCCAGCCCCGGCTCCTTCTTCCGCTCAGGGGGCACCTTTCGACGGGGTCGACCCCGACGAGTGGGGGGAGTTGGTCGACCGCGGGCGAGCCAAGGGCGGGCTCCACGCGGAGGAGATCGCTCACGTGCTGCGACATGTCGAGTTGAGCGAGGGGGTGCTCATCGAGGTCAACGAGGCGATGGCGGGAATGGGGATCTCCATCGACGAAGAGGTCGAGTCCGTCGACGACACGCCGAGCGAACTGCGCCGCGTCGTGGTGGAGGACGACCCCGACGAGAAGCTCCTGAGCCGGCGCCGCAAGCGTCGAACGCGCAGGTCCACGCCGAAGGGCGAGGGCGGCACGTCCGATGCGGTACGGATGTACCTGCGCGAGATCGGGCAGGTCGACCTGCTCACGGTCGACGACGAACGCCGTCTGGCCCAGCTCATCGAGGAGGGCGTCATCGCGGCCGCCCGCGTCGACGAACTCGAAGAAGCCGGCACCCCGGTCGAGGGCGTCGAGGCCCGGATGCTCATGCGCACCGTCGGTCGCGGTGAGCGGGCGAAGAGCGAACTCACGCAGGCGAACCTGCGCCTCGTGGTGAGCATCGCCAAGCGCTATTCGGGGCGTGGGATGCAGCTGCTCGATCTGATCCAGGAGGGCAACCTGGGGCTGATGCGGGCAGTCGACAAGTTCGACTACACGAAGGGCTTCAAGTTCTCCACCTACGCCACGTGGTGGATCCGCCAGGCCATCACCCGTTCGATTGCCGACCAGGCCCGCACCATCCGGATTCCGGTGCACATGGTCGAGCACATGAACCGGGTCACGCGGGCCAAGCGTCAGATGCACCAGGAGCTCGAACGTGAGCCCACCATCGAGGAGTTGGCCGAGAAGGTGCAGCTCGAACCCGAGCGGGTGCGCGAACTGCTGCGGTACTCACAAGACCCGCTGTCGCTCGACTCGCCGGTGGGCGAGGAGGACGAGTCGAATCTCGGCGACTTCATCGAGGACGAGTCCGTCGACGGCCCCGCCGATGCCGCCACGCGGGCCATGCTCACCCAGGCGGTGGGCGAGGTGCTCGGCGAGTTGTCCGAGCGCGAGCAGGAGATCGTGAGGCTGCGGTTCGGACTCGACGGCGGCCAGGCCAAGACGCTCGAAGAGGTCGGCAAGGAGTTCGGCGTCACCCGCGAGCGGATCCGCCAGATCGAGGCGAAGACCCTCGCCAAACTCCGCCACCCCCAGCGCAGCCAACGTCTTCGCGAGTTCCTCGAAGCCGAGTAGCGCTCAGATCGGCGCGGTGCGGCGGTGCAGCATCGCCGCGCGGGATCGAACGCGATCGTCTGCGACACCCCACCGTCATGCTCGGATCATGGGATACGCGGGAAAGGTCGAGGAGCGGGAGCGAGCGCGCGAGTTGCGGGCCCAGTCGTGGACTCTCCAGGAGATCGCCGACGAACTCGGCGTGTCGAAGGGTTCGGTGTCCGTCTGGGTGCGCGACGTCGACTTTGTTCCCAGACCTCGCAACCGCGGCCACTCCGGCCACAAGCCCCACCCGCTGACCCTCAAGAAGCAGGCCCAACTCGAGCAATGCCGACAAGAGGCGATCGAGCGAGTAGGGAACCTGAACGCTCGTGACCGGCTGATGTTCGGGCTTGCTCTCTACCTGGGTGAGGGCTTCAAGACCGAGGAGGCGAGCATGGGGATGGCGAACACCGACCCCGCCATCCTGCGCTTCTTTGTCGGGTGGATGCGCGAGTTCTTCGAGATCGACGAGTCGAGATTCCGGGTTCGGCTCTACCTCCACGACGATCTCGATGTGGACGCCGCCACGTCGTTCTGGTCTGCCCAACTCCAGATCCCATACTCCCAGTTCACGCGCCCGTATCGTGCGCAGCAGCGTGGCTCGTATCGCCGGTCGAAGCACGTCTACGGCTGTCCGCAGGTGCGCT
>CBFCWZ010000266.1:0-5249 GCA_965601935.1 uncultured Ilumatobacteraceae bacterium | reverse complement strand
CCCTGTCGCCGGCGCTATGCGACAGTGTGTCGCATGGAGCCAGCACAGGATCAGGCACAGGACCAGACATGAGATCGCGCGACATGTTGCCCAGTTGGAACGACACGCCGGTCACGGGAGTGATCGTCGAGTTCGTCGAACGGTCGGCGACGAAGGGCAGCCAGGGCTTCATCGCCCCCGCGGACCGGATCGCGGCGTTCGACAACGACGGGACGTTGTGGGTCGAGCAGCCGACGCCGCCGCAGGCGCCGTTCCTCATCGAGAAGCTGATGGCGCGGGTGCAGGCGGACCCTGCGCTCGCCGAGGTCGAGCCGTACCGGTCGATCATCCAGCGTGACCCCGAGTTCCTCGGCGGTCTCGCCCGGCAGGAACCCGACGCCGTCACGAAGTTCCTGTCCGGGGTCGGCGCGGCGTTCGAGGGCATGACCCCTGAGGACTACGACGCCGAAGTGCACGATTTCGTCGCCCGGTATCGCGACGAGCGGTTCGGTAAGCGCTGCACCGAACTCGTGTACCAGCCGATGTTGGAGTTGTTCGACCTGCTGCGCGCCCACGAGTGGCGGGTGTACGTGTGCTCGGGCGGTGGGCGAGACTTCATGCGCGTCATCGCCGAGGAGACGTGGGGGATCTTCCAGGAAAACGTGATCGGGTCGGCCCCCGAGTGGAGCTACCGCGACGGTCGCCTGGTGCGTGAGAACGCGATGCGCGGTGAGCTGGCGCTCGGGCCGGGCAAGCCGTCGCACCTGTTCGCTCGCACGGGACGGCTGCCGAAGTTCTCTGCCGGCAACGGTGACGTCGACATCGAGATGCTCGAGGTCGCCGACTTCGCACTCGTCGTCGTGCACGACGACGCCGACCGCGAGTACGCCGCCACCGCAGGTGCCGAGCGCATCCTCGACGTGGCAGCAGCCAAGGATTGGCAGCTCGTCAGCATGAAGAACGACTGGAACGACATCTACGTGGAAGGAACACCAGCATGACCGCGGACACCGACTTCGAGATCGACCGGCACTCCACGCCGTTCACCCACCTCGACTTCGAGAACGACGCCGACGAGTTCCAGTTCGCGATCGTCTCGGACAACTCCGGAGGCGGGCGCGCCGGGGTGCTGCCGGCGGCGCTGGAGATGGTGAACCGGCTGCAACCCGAGTTCGTCGTGAGCCTCGGCGACCTGATCGAGGGCTACACCGACTCGTCGGGGGCCCCGGCCGACGAAGCGACCTATCGGGAGTGGTGGCGTGAGCTCGACGAGCACCTCGAGCAACTCGAGATGCCGTTCTTCTTCATCGCCGGCAACCACGACCTCAACAACCCGGCGTCGGTCGCCGTGTGGCGCGAACGCTTCGGCGGCGAGCGCGAGTACTACCACTTCCGCTACAAGGACGTCCTGTTCCTGATGCTCAGCACCGAGGACCCGCCCAAGGACACCGACGCCCTCATCGAGAACGATCCCGAACGCGCCCAGGTCATCGACGACGCCTACCACGCCATCAAGGACGCGATGGCTGCGGGCGCCGGGCCGGATCGGGTGCTCGAGCTGCTCGAGCCGATCGAGGAATACCTCGGCACGGTCAACATCAGCGACGAGCAGATCGACTACTTCCGAGATGTCCTCGAGGCGAACGCCGATGTCCGCTGGACGTTCGTGATGATGCACGCACCGGCGTGGATCACGCCGTCGGGGAAGGAGTTGGATCCGGCCAGGTTCGCCGAGATCGAAGCGCTGCTCGCCGACCGGCCCTACACCGTGTTCGCCGCCCACACCCACAAGTACTTCTACAACCAGCGCCACGGCCGCGACTACATCACCACCGCGATGACCGGGGCGATGAACATGCCGCGCCACGGAGCGATCGACCACGTCGTCTGGGTCACCATGACCAAGAACGGTCCCAAGATCTCGAACCTGCTCCTCAACGGCATCCTCGATAAATACGGCCCCGTCGAAGGCGACCACACCGTCGAGTTCGGCATGTACCACCCACAGGCTGCCGACAGCGAAGGCTGACCGCCGATTCTCTGGGCGCTCGTTGCGATCCTCGGCGTCCCGATCTGGCTCGTAGTGGGGATCGTCGTCGGCGTGGTCCTGGGCCGCCGCGGCTTCAAGCGCCAAGCGGGAGCGTTCGACGTTCGTGCGGTGGGCGACGCGAAGTGGCGGCGACAAACGGGTGACGGCGGGGGATGGATCGTGCAGACTGCTGGGAGATGCCTGCGTTTGCGACCAACGACGAGAAGAGCACCCCCGTGCACTTCGGCCGCACTTCGCCGGCCGGGCGCGAGCCACCCGCGTTCTCGGAGTTGACCGCACGGCGTCCGTTCCACTTGCTCTCGAAGCCCACCGGCCCGATCTGCAACCTCGACTGCGAGTACTGCTTCTTCCTGACGAAGGAGGCGCTGTATCCCGGCGACCGGTTCCGGATGACCGACCAGGTGCTGGAGACCTACATCGCTCAGTTGCTCGAGTCGCAACCCGACGGTGAGGTGAATGTCGCGTGGCAGGGTGGTGAGCCCACGCTGATGGGCCTGGACTTCTTCCGCCGGGCGGTGGCGATCGCCGAGGCACGCCGCCGCCCCGGTCAGCAACTGCTCCACACGATCCAGACGAACGGGACGCTGCTGACCGACGACTGGGGCCGGTTCCTGGCCGAGCATCGCTTCCTCGTCGGGCTGAGCATCGACGGCCCACCCGAGGTGCACGACCGGTACCGCGTCGACAAGAAGGGCCGTCCGAGCTCCGAGCGGGTCCTCGCCGGTCTCGCGCATCTGCGGGCACATCGGGTGGACGTGAACGTGCTGTGCACCGTGAACGCCGCCAACCAGGAGCGCCCGCTCGACGTGTATCGCTACTTCCGTGATGCGCTCGGCCTGCGCCACATCCAGTTCATCCCGATCGTCGAGCGGGAGAACGACACCGGCTTCCAGGAGGGTGACACCGTCACCGACCGCTCGGTCGATCCGGCAGCGTGGGGGGCGTTCCTCGTTGCCGTGTTCGACGAGTGGGTGCGGCGTGACGTGGGCGAGGTGTTCGTGCAGATGTTCGACGCGGCGCTCGCCTCGTGGCTCGACCTTCCGTCGAGCATGTGCATCTTCCAGCCGACGTGTGGTGACGCACTGGCGCTGGAGCACAACGGCGACGTGTACTCGTGCGACCACTTCGTCGAGCCCGACCACCTGCTGGGAAACATCGTCGAGACGCACATGGTCGAGCTGGTCGCGTCACCGCAACAGCGCGCGTTCGGCCAGGCCAAGCTCGACACGTTGCCGCAGTACTGCCGTGATTGCGAGGTTCGATTCGCCTGCAACGGCGAGTGTCCGAAGAATCGATTCACCCTCACCCCGGACGGCGAGGAGGGCCTCAACTACCTGTGCGCCGGGTACCGCACCTTCTTCAACCACGTCGACGGGCCGATGCGGCTGATGGCCGGCCTCGTCCGTGACGGCCGGTACGCGGACGAGATCATGGGGCTGTTCGCCGCCGCCGGACGCAACGACCCGTGCCCCTGCGGCAGCGGACGCAAGACGAAGCACTGTCATCAGGTCTGATCGGCCGGCCGGTCGGCGTCGACGGTCCTCAGCCATCACCTGCTCGGGGTGCCCTGCGGTTGCGGCCGGATCGACGAGCCCGTCGCAGACCGTGAACCGAACACGGTGCTCGCTCGATCATCGGACAGCATCATCGGACAGCGACGGACTCGGACGGGGCGAGTCGTCGCCGGCCGGGGCTACGTGCTCAGTTCGTACCCGAGCTCGTGGAACAGATCGGCCATTCGTCGAGCCCCCTCTTCCGTGGGATGCAGCCCGTCGGTCTGCACGAGGCCTGCCTCTGTGAGGTTCGGGATCCCGCCATCGGTCCCCATGAAGTCGTCCCACACCCGTGCGACCGGCACGCCGTGTTCTCCGGCGATCCGGTGCGTGTAGTCCTGGATCTGCTCGAAGGACGGATGCAGGCGCTGAGTCGTCGCTGATCCTCGTTCGGTGTGGAACTGGTAGAAGTCCTGCACCATGACGACCTGCTCGGTCGGGTCGACGATGGTCATGAGCTCGGCGAAGATCCGCTCGACCAGGTCCTCGTGGACGGCCGCCGTGTCCCGCAGGCACTGCAACCCGTCGTCGCCACCGCATTCGTCGGGGTCACGGCCGCCCTGGCCGGAGACGGTCATCCACGGTTCCGCCCACTCGTCGAACGGCACGACGAACGTCACCACGTCGGCCTCGGCGAGATCGTTCCGAGTCGAGGGGTCGTCCTCCAGCAGCGCCAGGAACTCGGCGGCGCTCTGCGCTCCTCTGGCGCGGTTCCTGACATCGACGGCGACACCGAAGTCCTCCGCCAGCATCGCCCCGTACTGGTCCGCGACCGACGATCCGCGTGGCGTGAACATCAGCGAGTTGCCCAACACCACGTACACCAGGGGACCCTCGCCGACATCGAGTCCCGCTCCCTCCGACGAACACGCAGCCGCGGCGAGAACGAGAGCGGCAACCAGCCTGCGCATCGCACTCCTCCTTTCCCCGTGCCCGGTCGAGCACGGACGGCGCCAGTTCCATCGTCCGTCGACCTCCGCGAAACGGACAGTGACGTCCGGCCCCTTTCCGGCCCGGTCCCCGGCACGAGTCGCGCCACGCGGCGCGGTGCGGACCCGCGGTCGATCCGGCGTGCGCTCATGGCGACGACACCGGCTCGCCAGCTCGCCGTGCCTGGCCTTCCCGACGACGGGCGAGGACCGCTACACCGGACCGTTCGACGCCGCCACCGCCAATCCGGTGCTCGTGGCGAGCACCCTGTTCGACCCTGCCACCCCCGTTCACGGCGCCTTCGAGGTCGATGCGATCCTGCCGAACTCGGGCCTGTTGCTGGTCCAGGGCTGGGGGCACACCACGTTGGGGATCTCCGGCTGCGCCTCGTTCTTCAGCGAGCGGTATCTCATCACCCAGGAGCTCCCGCCGCCGCCGAGCGAGTTGATCTGTCCGCAGGACTTCGATCCGTTCCTCGGCTTCGGAGGCCCGCCCGATGAGGCAGGTGGTTCTGAGTTCGCCGAGCGGCGGCTCGAGGCTCGGGCCCGATTCCTCACGAGCACCTGAGAGAGGAGCCGCACGGGAGATCTTGCTGACGGCCTCGCTCGTCGGTCGACTCGCCGACGGTCGTCACGCCGACGCAGGAGCTGCACGGCGCGGCCGGAGCCCGACCTCCACCGACATCGGCCTCCCGTGGCCGCCAGCGAGTTCCGCCCGCCCCTGATGCCCATATGGCG
>CBFCWZ010000265.1:0-5287 GCA_965601935.1 uncultured Ilumatobacteraceae bacterium | reverse complement strand
GCTCGGGAACAGGCCGTTCTGGTGGATCGAGATCGTGAGGACGTCGCCGTCGTCGTAGAACAGATCTTGGGTGCCGTTGCCGTGGTGGACATCCCAGTCGACGACGGCGATCCGACCGACGCCGAGTTCCGCCCGCGCGTGGGCGACCGCCACCGCCATGTTGTTGTAGATGCAGAAACCCTGGCCCTGCTCGCGCGTGGCGTGGTGGCCCGGGGGGCGAGAGAGGACATAGGAGTTGTCGACCTCGCCGGCCATCACGGCGGCGACGGCGACGATCGCCGCACCGGCCGCCAGGCGGGCCACGCCGTCGCTCCCCGGCCCGATCGGCGAGAACCCGTCTTCGCAGAGCCCGCCACGCGGCGCATCGCTGGCTGCAGCGACATGGTCGAGATGGGCCTGGGAGTGGACCCGCAACAGCTCCTCGTCGGCGGCCTCGCGAGGGGTCACCCGCGTCAGGTGCTCGTCCAGCCCGGACACCGCGACCAGCGCGGCGAGGCGTTGCTTCGACTCGGGGCTCTCGAGGTGGCGGAGCGGCTGCACGAACCCGCCGGGCTGCATCCACCCCGCCGCCGTGCCGGTGTCGTGGAACCCGAACCGTTCGTGCCAGACGTACCCCGTACTCATCGGAGGTCAGGTATAGACCAACTCGGGCTCGTCGAGGTCGATGTCGGGGAGGATGTCGCGCTCGACGTAGTAGTCGTTCTCGAAGCGCCACGGGTCCCGGTCACCCTGCTTGGGAAGGATGTCGAGTGCACGGGTGAGATAGCCCGGGTTGAAGTTCTCGGGGTCGATCCACGGCAGGCGACCCATGTTCTCGTCGGTCGGCTGGATGGTCGGGGTCACCGACGAGGCGCCCTTCTCGTCCATTCGCGTGAGCAGGCGGCACACGAAATCGGAGATCATGTCGGACCGCATCGTCCAGCTGGTGCGGAAGTAGCCGAACACCACCGCCATGTTCGGAACGCCCGACCACATCATCCCTCGATACGTCACAACGTCCGGAGGCTCGACGGGGGCACCGTCGACGGCGAACGGGATGTCGCCCATCACGCTCATGTTGAACCCGGTGGCGGTGATGATGACGTCGGCCTCGAGTTCGGTGCCCGACTCGAGCAGGACACCCTTCTCGGTGAACGTCTCGATCTGGTCGGTGACCACCGACGCCTTGCCGTCGCGGATGCCCCGGAACAGGTCGCCGTCGGGGAGGAAGGCGAGGCGTTGCTGCCAGGGGCGGTAGCGCGGGCTGAAGTGCGTCTCCATGTCGAAGTCGTCGGGGAGGTACTCCTTGGCCATGTTGAGGAGCTCGTCCTTCACCAGCTCCGGCGCCTCCCTGGAGAGCTGGGCGACGGCCTGCTGGTCGTGGAGCTTCTTCTTGCGGACGAGGTCGTGGATCAACTCGTCGGACACGCCGGGGAGCGGACGCAGCATCTCGGCCAGTTCGTCGACGTTCGGGGCAGGGAAGAAGTAGGTCGGCGAGCGTTGGAGCATCGTGACGTGCGCGCAGTCGTCGGCGATCGCCGGCACGAGAGTGGCGGCGGTCGCCCCCGAGCCGATCACGAGGACCTGCTTGCCGTCGAGTTCGATGTCGTCGGGCCAGGTCTGGGGGTGGACGATCTCGCCCTCGTAGCTGTCCATTCCCGGCCAGTCGGGGGTGTACCCCTCGGAGTGGCGGTAGTAGCCCTGGCACATCCAGAGGAACGAGCAGGTGAAGTACGTCGTCTCGCCGTCGACGTCGGCGACGATTGTCCAGGTCTGCCTGTCGCTCGACCAGTCGGCCGATGTGACGGTGTGGCGGTACCTGATGTGACGGGCGAGGTCGTGTTCGTCGACGACCTCCGCCATGTACTCGAGGATCTCCTCACCGGTGGCGATCGGCGGCCCGGTCCACGGCTTGAACTCGTACCCGTACGTGTAGAGGTCACTGTCGGAGCGGATACCCGGATAGGTGTGGGTCACCCAGGTCCCGCCGAACGTGTCGAACGAGTCGAGGATCACGTAGCTCTTGTCCGGGCACTTCTGCTGCAGGTGAACTGCAGCTCCGATCCCCGAGACTCCGGCTCCGACGACCAGCACGTCGAAGTGTTCGGCTGTGGCTTCGCTCATGAGTCCCCTCCCGATGCGTTGCACGAGTGGTTATCACACTGTTCCAATCCCCAGCGAACTCGTCGGCGGATCAGGGAAAACGGGCCTCCAGCCAGTCGGCGACCGTGGCCATCGCCTCCGGGCGGTCGCCTTCGAGGTAGTGGAGTGCGCCCTTCATCTCGACGTAGGTGATGTCGTCGGCACCGGCGGCGTCGACGATCTCCTTGGCCTGCCACACCCGGATCTCGGTGTCGGCGGTGGGGTGCACGAGCAGGGTCGGCACCGTCACCTCGGGCATGGTGTCGGCCAGCTTCGCTCCGCTGGACAGGCCCGACCAGGTCGACAGCCAGCCTCGCGCCGTCATCGTGCGGGCCAGGCCCATCCGGGCGTAGTTGGCGTCGAACGGGTCGGGGAAGGCGAACAGTGAGCCCATCGCCCGCTCGTCGGGGTCGATCGACAGGTCGAGGTAGGCCGGGTCGGCGAGGGTGCGGTAGATCGTGAGGTACTTCGAGAACACCGTCCGCCGCCGGAGTTCCTTCCAGCGGTGCGGGTCGGCGGAGGAGTCCACCGATTTCAGTTCGCCGTAGGCCTCGATGTTCTCGGCGAGCGCGGCCTTGGCCACGGCATCGAGCCGGGCGACCCGTTCGACCTGCGCGGCCCGGTAGCGCCGCAACCACTCGGTGTCGTACGAGCTCGGTTCGGGCCATGGGCGCCAGCCGTTGTCGGGGTCGTACATGTCGAGTTCGGGGTCGGTGGAGAAGGGGTCGTCCTCGTCGGTGACCGACGGGTCGATCACCTGGAGCATGAACACGCCCTCGCCGGGGTGGGCGGCCATGCCGACCCAGCCGTCACCGATCCCCAACTCTGCGTTGGCCATCGCCATCAGCGAGCCTCCACCGGAGTTACCGAGCAGCACCACGGCCTCCGCGCCTCGGCGGATCATCTCGTCGTGGGCGGTCTGGACGTCGACGATGCACTTCTCGTGGAGGCAGTCGGTGTCGTTGTTCATGTACCGCGTGCCGAACCCGAGCACCGCGTGGCCGGCGGCCGCGAGGAGCGGGCAGGCGTAGTGCACGCCGAAGTCGCCGCGTGGGTGCGACAGGATCACTGCCGTCTTCCAGGGGGTGCCGGCAGGCGGGGTCCAGAGCACGCCGCGGACCAGTGCTCCGTCGGGCGAGACGAGACGCACCGGCTCCCTCTGAACCGGAACGCCCGGGTCGTCCTCCGGGAGTGGCCAGTACCCGAGTCCGAACGGGCGCTGCGCCCCCAGCATCACGTCGTCCATCGCCGGGACGCTAGTGCTGTGACCATGAACGTTGGTGGTGGAGCGTCGAGTCGGATTCGCTGCTGGCACGGCGCGGCGACGAAGGACTGGCCTTGCCCCGATGCGAGGAGTCCGCAACGCCGCCAGCGGTGAATCCGGCCGACGAAACGGGCCCACGTTCGTGGTCACGGCACTCGGCGCGGACCTCATCGACAAAGGTGCCGGAACCCCGCAGGTGCGTTGGCGAGATCCTCAGTTCTCGGGGCGATCGGTGAGGGTGACCTCGAGAACGAGTTCGTCGCCGTCGCGGAGGACGGTGACCACGATGGTGTCGCCGGGGGCGTTGTCGCGGATCGCGGCGATCAGGCCGGTCATGCCGTCGGTGGGTGAGCCGTCGACGGCGACGATCAAGTCGTCGACCTCGAGACCGACCTCCGAAGCCGGTGTTCCGTCCTGCACCTCGGTGATCAGCGCGCCCTGGCCACCGTCCTGCCGGTCGACGAGGCCGACCCCGAGGTAGGCCTCGGCGCGTTCTTCACCACCCGCCCGGGAGCGGAGGGCATCGACGATCGGGAGTGCTTCGGCGGCCGAGATGGCGAAGCTCACGTTGGTGGCGGCCGTGGTGGCGCTGCTGCGGGCCACGGCGGTGTTGATGCCGACCACTTCTCCGGCGGCGTTCACGAGGGGGCCACCCGAGTTGCCGGACGAGATCGCCGCGTCGGTCTGGATGAGGCCGTCGAGGAACACGTCGTCCTGGGCGATGGTGCGGCCGAGGGCCGACACGATGCCCGAGGTGACCGACGGGTCACCGTCGAGGCCGAGAGCGAAGCCGATGGCGATCACCTCGTCGCCGATCTGGATGCTGTCCGGGTCGGCGAAGGTGGCGGCGGCGAACCCGTCGCCGTCCATCCGCAGGAGGGCGAGGTCGTTCCCCGTGTCTTCGGCGAGCACCGCCACCTCCCGCGGTTCGGTCTCGCCGGCGAGCCGGACGCGTACGGCGCTGGCCCCTTCGACGACGTGGGCGTTGGTGAGGATCTCGCCGTCCTCGGTGATGATCACGCCGGTGCCCACCGACGTCCCGCCGTTGACGTCGGCGCTGATGGTGACCACGGAGGGGGCGAGGTAGTCGGCCACGGCCTTGACATCGGCCCGGTCGTCGCTGACATCGTTGGGATCAGCCACGTCGAGCGGTTGGGTGGACGGCTTGCCGGGCGGCGAGTCGAGCCAGTCGTCGATCTGGCCGGCGAACAGCGCGCCCGCCAGTCCGGCGGCCCACACCACCGCGACGAAGAGCGTGAGGCGGAGAGCCCTGCCGGTGCGGCTGCGCGTTTCGGGTGGGGACGGAGGTACCGGTGTGGAGCCCGGTGAGGGGGGCGGCATCGTTGCCATGTCGTTGTTTCTATCTTGCTCGGGGTCGGGGGTCGATTCAGGAGGGGGTGTTCACACCTGTTTCACAACTCCGTCCGGTCCGGACAGAAAAGCGAAAGAGGGACGAGCCCACGGGCCCGTCCCTCTTTCTACGTAGTCGGTCGGGACCCCGGATCAGCCGTTCTGGATCTTGATCTCGATGTCGACACCGGCCGGCAGCTCGATGCGCTGCAGGCTGTCGATGGTCTTCGCGTTCGGACCGACGATGTCGATCAGCCGCTTGTGGACGCGCATCTCGAAGTGCTCGCGGGAGTCCTTGTCGACGTGCGGCCCGCGGATGACCGTGTAGCGGTGCTTGTCGGTCGGCAGCGGGATCGGGCCACGCACGGAGGCGTCGGTACGAGTGACCGTCTCGACGATCTTCTTCGTCGACTGGTCGATGATCTCGTGGTCGAACGCCTTCAGGCGGATGCGGATGCTCTGAGCCATGTCAGTTCCTCTCGATACTCGCCAGGGTCACTTGTTGATCTTGGTGACGCGGCCGGCGCCGACAGTACGGCCACCCTCACGGAT
>CBFCWZ010000264.1:0-5296 GCA_965601935.1 uncultured Ilumatobacteraceae bacterium | reverse complement strand
CACGAACGGTCCGAGCCGTCCCCCGTCGGCGCGGTAGAGCTTGGCGGCGGCCCAGGTGGCGAGGCCCAGGCCGAACAGGATGAGGGCATCCTTGCCGATGGACGACGGCCAGTAGACGAGGCTGGGGGCGAACGCGCACAGCAGGGCGTAACGGAAGCTCTGCAGACCGGGGACCGCGATCAGGGCCGCCTTGACGATGAAGAGGGTGCCGACGTAGGCGAGGAAGGCGAAGGCGAGGAAGCCGGCCAGCTGGCTGCCGCCGGTGAAGGTGTAGAGGGTCCCGGTGAAGCGCTCCACCGCCTGCGTCCCGACCTGCGAGGGGACGAGGTTCCAGGGGCTGACCCCACCCTCCCAGACCTCCCGCGACAGCTCGGCCGCATTCGCGTGGTACTGGCCGGCATCGATGCCGCCGCCGTAGGCCTCGAACCCCACCCAGTACCGCGCCAGAACGCCGACCAGCTTGACGAGGAGGCCGATCATCAGGACCACGAGGATCGCCCCGTCCTCGCCGCGGAACATCCGATGGATGATCCACACCCCGAGCGCACCGTAGATCGGGGCCATGATCACGGCGCCCCAGACGTCGTACGAGACGTTGCTGATCGACCAGGCCATCGCCACGAGGTAGGCCAACCCCGCTCCCACGACGGCGACCTCCCCGAGCCGGATGTTCATTCGGCGGCTTCGAAACGGAATTCGTCGCCCGCCGGCGACTCGTCGCCGCCTCCGTCGTCCGCACGGGCCGACGCGGCCTCGACGTCGATGACGGGTTCCGGGGTCGGCGGCTGCTCCCCGCCGACCGACTCGTCCAGCTCGCTCTCGGGCGTCCCGAGGCCGGTCCACGGCGTGAAGTCGGAGCCGACCGGCTCGGCCTCCTCGAACGGCAGCGTCTCCGGACTGTCCTCGACGACCGCGGGCGGGACTTCGGCCGTCTTCTTGCGCCGGCCGAAGCGACGCTTCTTCGGCGGGGCGGATTCGCCGGGCTCCTTCGTCTTCTTCGATCGGCGCCGATCGGTGTACTCGTAGTACTCACCGCGCTCGCGCTTCAGCCCACCGAGGACGAGCAGCATCGGCACCTCGGTGAGGTCGCGCAGGATCGTCACGGCGCGCTGGGCGGGAGCGATCTTCGTGTGCCCGATGCGGCTCACGAGCACGATCGTGTCGGCATAGGGCACGAGTTCGAGTACTTCCGCCGTCGCTCCGACCGGAGAGGTGTCGATCACGATGTGGTCGGACGCCTCCGCCAGCTCGTCGAGCTTCGCCGTGGTCGCCCGCACCAGCTCGACCGCCGTGCCGTCGACCGACGACAGGTCGAACACCCGCAGGTTCGAGCGCCCCGAACGGGAGAGCAGGGAGCGCGGACCGAGGCTCTGGACGTCTTCGAGCAGCACGGCGGGCGGATGCTGGGCGTCGGGTCCGAGGGCCGGGATCATCCGCGGCCGCCGGAAGTCGCTGTTCACGAGAACCGTCCGCCGACCGCTCTCGGCCATCGCCGCGGCGAGGTTGACCGCCAGCGCCGTCTTGCCGTCGCCCGGTGACGGCGACACCACCAGGGTGATGTGCCCTC
This sequence comes from uncultured Ilumatobacteraceae bacterium, assembly GCA_965601935.1. GTDB lineage: Bacteria > Actinomycetota > Acidimicrobiia > Acidimicrobiales > Ilumatobacteraceae > CBFCWZ01. Next base: position 3,729 of record CBFCWZ010000264.1, on the reverse strand, counting down.
GCGACCCCGGTGCCGAATTCTCCTGCACGAACAGGACCAGGTTGCGGACAGTCCGATAGGCGTCGGTGAGCGGATCGTGACGGTCGGAGGCGACGATCAGCGTGTCCCGATCGGCGTCGCGCACCTTCGGGACGATCGCCCGCGCCCTCATCTCGTAGACCTCTTCGGCCTGCGCCCGGGTCCGGATCCGGCGGTCGAGTCGACCCAGCAGCAACGCCACCGCGAGCCCGATCACGAAGCCGACGGCGGCGCCGAGAATGGCCCGGCTCTGTCTCGACCTGGGTGCGCCGATTCCGGTCTCGGTCACCTCGACGGCCTGGGCCCGCTCGAGGGTGGTCAGCTGGATGTTGCCGGGTTCTTCGGTGAGCGCCTCGCTCTGTTCGAAGGCGACGCTGTACTGCCGGGAGATCGCGTTCTGCTGCGCCAACAGAACCGGGTCCTCCGGGGCGGCGGCGAGTTCGTTGGTGACGCGGATCAGTGCCTCCTCGGCCCGGGCCTCGCGTTCGAGCGCTGCGGCGAGCCGGTCCTGGTACGACTCGTCCTGGCGCTCGGCGAGATAGCTGACCAACTCGTCGGCGAAGGCGTCGGCGTAGGACTCGGCGTCGGCGGGGCGGATCTGGGTGGACGAGATCGTCAGCGCCCCGTTGGTCTGATCGAAGTCGGCCTGTACCTGCGCCGACAGCGACGCCGGGTTCCCCGGGTACTCGAGCATGGTCGCCGCACGCAACGGGACCTCGCCCGTCGTGGCGAACAGCGTCAACTGGCTCGGCGACACGGGGAGATCCGTCTCGAAGAGGTTGTCGGAGTTCAACAGCAGGGTGTGCGTGGCCCGGAACCGCCGCTCGATGTCCTCCACGGTGTCGGGCTCGGGAAGCGCGCCGAGGCCGGCACCCACCAGGGCGAACAGGACAACCACCCACCACCGACGTCTGATCGCCGCGAGGGCGCTGTTCTCCGTCATCTCAGAATCGACCGCAATGGTACTACCGCCCCACCCCGCTCGCGGGGCGCATCAGCGTGTGTGGATCAGCGACGCAGTCCGAGGTCGGCGACGATCTTGCGGTAGCGCTCGACATCGATCGACCGCACGTAGTCGAGCATCCGGCGGCGACGGCCGACCAGCATCAGCAGGCCGCGACGGCTGTGGTGGTCCTTCGGGTGGTCCTGAAGGTGGCCGGTGAGGTGGGTGATGCGCTCGGTGAGGAGGGCGATCTGGACCTCGGGCGAACCGGTGTCGCCGTCGTGGGTCTTGTGCTTCTCGATGGTTGCAGCCTTGTCGGGCATGTCTGCCTTCCGTTCGTGGTGCCGGGGCACCGGGTGGAGGTCGCAGCGGCCGGAGCCGTTCTGCATCGCGCCCGCGCCGGTCATCCAGCCCAGACGGACCCTGCAAGGCTACGGGCGGGGAACGGCTCCCACAACGGTGAGGTGCGGGGACGTGTGGGAGCCCGGCACGCTCGAAGTGACTCGAGCGAGAGATACGCTCGCCCGCCGTGTCCCAGCAGATCGAGGTACGCCGTGTGGCGAAGTCGTTCGGCGACCTGGTCGCGGTGGACGGCATCGATCTCGACATCGCCGAGGGCGAGACGCTGACCCTCCTCGGCCCGTCCGGCTGCGGCAAGACCACCCTGCTCCGGATGCTGGCCGGCCTGGAGACCCCGACCAGCGGAACGATCACGGTCGCCGGCCAGCCACCGTCGAGCGCCCGCTCCCGCAAGCACATCGGCTTCGTCCCCCAGCAGCCGGCACTGCTCCCGTGGCGCACCGTCACCGCCAACGCCCGGCTGCTCCTCGACCTGAACCGCTCGGCCTCGACGTCGACGCCGTCGGTGTCGGTCGACGAACTCCTCGACGAGGTGGGGCTCGGCGAGTTCCGCGACGCCCACCCGCACGAGCTCTCCGGTGGGATGCAGCAGCGAGTCGGCCTGGTCCGCGCCTTCGCTCTCGACGCGCCGGTGCTCCTCATGGACGAGCCGTTCGCCGCGCTCGACGAGATCACCCGCGCGGAGATGCGCCACCTCCTCGGGTCACTGCGGGCGCGACTCGGGACGACCGTCGTGTTCGTCACCCACTCCATTCCCGAGGCCGCGTTCCTCTCCGACCGGGTGGCCGTGATGTCACCCCGACCGGGCGCGGTCACCCGGGTCGTCGACGTCGTGTTCCCGCATCCCCGGGGGCCCGAACTGGAGGACACCGAGGGCTTCTTCCAGGTGACGCGGGAACTGCGACACGCCCTTCAGGAGAGTCACTCGTGACCCGCATCCGCTGGGCCGCCCCCGTCGTCGGCGTGGTCGTGTTCCTCCTGGCGTGGGAAGCGCTCGTCCGTGCACTCGACGTCAGGCGTTTCGTCCTGCTCGCCCCGTCGGAGATCCTCGCGGAGCTGGGCGACAGCCCGGGCTTCTACCTCGAACACACGCTCGTCACGGGTCGCCACATGGTGATCGGCCTGGCCATCTCGATGGCGGTGTCACTGCTGGTCGGCGCGGTGATGGCGGCATCCCGGTTCGCCGAGGAGGCCACCCAGCCGATCCTGGTGCTCATCCTCGTGACGCCCTGGGTCGCGTACATCACCTCGGTGGTCATCTGGCTCGGGTTCGGCGAGGCACCGATCCTGTTCATGGTGGCCTTCACCAGCTTCCCGATCCTCACCTTCGGGGTGGTCGGCGGGATGAAGTCCGCCGACCCCGCCGCCCGTGAACTCCTCGCCAGCGTGGACGCCTCGAAGTGGGAGGTGCTGTGGCGCCTTCGCCTCCCGTCGGCTCTGCCGTCCCTCCTCACGACCGCCCGGTTCGCGGTCGCGCTGGCACTCGCCGCCGCCTACTTCTCGGAGGGCTCGGCACTCCAGCTCGACGGCCTCGGCGCCATCGGCCGCCGCGCCGCCCTCGACCAGACCTCCGGAGCCGAGGTGCTCTGGACGACGATCTTCTGCTCCGCCCTGCTCGGAATGGTCGGGCTGGGTGTGATCACCCTCGTCGAGCGGACAGTCCTGCGCTGGCACGTCTCCCAGCGCCGCTGAGGTTTCGCGGACGACCCTCACTACTGTTGCCGCACCAACGTCACACCTGCCGAGGAAGCCTCCCCGAATGACCGCCCGCTCCCCCGCCCCGCGCCGCCTGCTCGGTGCGTTCGCCGCCCTCGCCCTCGTCACGGCCGCCTGTGGTGACGACGACAGCAGTTCGGCCGACACGGACACACCCTCCTCCGAAGCGACCGACGGCTCCACCGCCGACACAGAGGCGGCGGCCACCGCAACCGAGTCGGCCGCCACCGAAGCTCCGGCCGAGACGGAGCCCGAGGCGCCGTCCGGAGACACGATGGCTGTCACCGCCGGGGAGCCCTTTCCGCAAGCTCGCTGTGCCGCCAACGAAGAGGTGGGCAAGCTCACGTTCCTGACCGGTTTCGACTTCGCCGCCGCCGCCTCCATCGTCGAGGTCATCGTCGCGGACGACGCCGGCTACTACGACGAGGTCTGCCTCGACGTGGAGTTGAAGCCCAGCTTCTCCACGGCCAACTACCCGCTCGTCGCGTCGGGCGACGCCCACTTCGCATCGGGCGGCTCGTTCAGCGAGGTCGTCGCCTTCGCCGACGCCAACGAGGTCGACCTCCTGGCGATGACGGTCGACGCCCGCACGCCGATCGAATCGCTCCTCGTGAAGCCAGGTGTGGCCGAGACACTCGAGGACCTCGAGGGCACCACCATCGGCGTGAAGGGCAAGCTGCCCACCAGCATCG
>CBFCWZ010000263.1:0-5299 GCA_965601935.1 uncultured Ilumatobacteraceae bacterium | reverse complement strand
TGCCGGCGGCACAGGCGGCCGTACCCGGCTCCCAGCCCTTCCCAGACCGGGTCCTCGGTGCGCAGGACGCCGTCGCAGACGAGCTCTCCCGTCGCACCGAGAGCGATCACCACCGCCCCGCGCCGGCGGATGCGCGACGAGAGCATGGTGATCGCCGCCCGGCGGAGGCCCCTGGGGACGTCGGTGACCACCAGGTCGAACCCGTCGAGAGCCGCGGCGACGGTGGAGGGCCAGTCGCCGCTGGTCACCCGCACCACCCGGTGGAGGGGAACTCCGAGTTCGACCGCGGCGTCGAGGCCGAGGGTCGGGACGTCGACCACCGCCATCCACGAACCCGCTTCCATCGCCGCGGCCGACACCGCCAGCGCGAGCGAGGTGGCCGCCGGACCCGCACAGGAGAGGACCCGGCCACGCACCAGGCCGTTCTCGGGGAACAGGTCGGTCAGCTCCGGCAGGACCGGAAGGGTGCGCTCATGGGCGAGTGCGGCAGGAGCCACACGGGTACGTACCTGTTCGAGTTCCATCCCTCCATGGTACCGAACACATGTTCGATGTCGCCAGAGGTGACCGGTCGGTCAGCCCTTCTTTTTCGCGCGAGCTTCGCGGCTGCGCTCGAGAAGGTGCATCGGCACCTTCTTAGCCGCCTCGGCCAGGGCCGCGTCCTCGCCGCCCCCGTCACCGGACGGCGCGGCGGGCGCCGCGGGCTCGTCGGGCTGCAGGTCCTCGAACGTGGGTGGCTCGACGCCCGGCTTCCAGTACATGTACAGGTCGCGCACGATGTCGGCGAGGCCGTCGGAGTCCCGGCCCTTCGCGAGGTCGACCGTGACGATGTTCGCCATCACGTGGACACCGGCGACCTGACCGGTGTCGAACAGCCGCCGTGCCAGTTCGTCGGACGGCGTGTCACCGTGGGCGTCGTCGACGCCGGCAAACCGTTCGTGACCCTGCCCCGACAGCGTCCGGTTCAGCTCGAACCGCACCACCCCGGGGCTGGTGCTCTGCTTCTCGGTGACGGCGACGAGTTGACCCATAACGCCTGACGAAACTAGCGCCTCCGGTTCTCGTGAACACAGTGACCGGAATGCGATCGTTCCTCGTGAGTCAGCCGAGGGCCGTGGCGAGCAACTCGGGGAACTCGTCGGGGGACGACGCCACGACGGTGGCGCCGAGAGCGGTGAGGGCTGCAGCATGCTCATGGTCGTAGGCGGGGGCGCCCTCGTCGGAGAGGGCCAGCAACACCACCACGGCGACCCCGGAGGTGACGAGTTCGGCGACGCGCCGGCGCATCAGCTCCGGGTTGCCACCCTCGTACAGATCGGACACGAGGAACAGCACGCTGAGCGAGGGGCGCTCGATGATCTGACGGCAGTACGTGAGGGCCTGGGCGATGTCGGTCCCCCCACCCAGCTGTACGCCGAAGAGGACCTCGACAGGGTCGTGCACGAACGGAGTGAGGTCGGTGACAGCGGTGTCGAAGGCGACGAAGGAAGTGCGCAGTGTCGGCAGCTGGGCCAACACGCCGGCGAAGAGCGAGGCGTAGACGACGCTGTCGGCCATCGAGGCCGACTGGTCGACGGCGATGACGATGTCGCGGGCGAGGCTGCGCTGACGACGCCCGTGGCCGATCAGTTGCTCGGGGATCACCGTGCGATGCTCGGGCACCCAGTGGCGCAGGTTCGCCGAGATCGTCCGCGGCCAGTCGATGTCGCTCCCACGCGGGTGACGCGTACGATCGGCCCGGCTGAGCGCTCCGCGGACCGAGCGACGGGTTCGGTCGGCCAGCCGTCGTTCGAGATCGGCGAGGACCTCCGCGATCACCTTGCGGGCGGTGGCCCGGGTCTCGTCGGGCAGGAGACGGTTCAACTCGACCAGCACCGTCACGAGATGGACGTCGGGTTCGACGGTGGCCAGCAACTCGGGTTCGAGGATCAACTGGCGCAGGTCGAGACGGTCGACCGCGTCGCGCTGCATCATCTGTACGACCGGAGTGGGGAAGCAGGCCCGGATGTCGCCCAGCCAACGCACGACACGAGGACGGCTCCGACCGAGCCCGCCGCCGCGTCCGCCGCCGCGGCGCGAGCGCTCGTCGTCGACACGGTCGTAGAGCATTCCGAGCGCAACGTCGATGCGCTCGTCCTCGCCACGCAGCAGGGCGTCGTCGCCGTCACCCTCCCCCTCGGTGTCGGCGTCGGAGAGGGCCTCGTCGGCCACACCACCGAGAACGAGCCGCCACCGGCGGAGACGCTCCCGATCGGACACGCGCGGTGCGGGCGGGTCGGTCATGCAGGCTCTCCCACCGCGGCCAGGCCGAGCATGGCGCGGACCGTGCGGAGCACCGCGTCGGCGCGGGCGGGGTCCACGTCGTCGCCGAAGCGGGCGGGAGGCTGCAGTCCGCCACCCTGCACGAGTGCCATCAGCTGGCGCCGTTCGGCGGGTTCGAATCCCCCGAAGGTGCGCCGCAACAGTGCAACCACATCGATGAAGGCATCGGGGCGCAGCGACGACAGCCACGAATCGACCACCGCCAGCAGTTGGGCGTCGTGGACGAGCACGGTGCCCGAACCGGCGAGGAAGCCCTCGACGAACCATGCCCCCTCCGCCGGCGGAGTACCGGGCGACAGTGCCTGTCCCAGCCGGGCCTCGACCCTCGGGGCGCGCCACCGGCCGGAATCGTGGAGCAGCCGCACCGCCCGGCCCTGCACCAGCCCGTGGCCATGACGCCGATGGGCGAGCTGCCCGAGTGCCGAGGGGTACGACTCGCGGCGGCTCGGGTGGTCGAGCGTGGCGAGCGCCGCCTGCACCCCGGTGAGCCGCTCACACATCTGCTCGGCAGCGGCCTCGTCGAGTGAGGAGGTGGCCGACGGCAAGCCGGCGAGCACCCTCACGACGAGCCCGTCGAACACGGTCCGCAGAGCGGCGACGTCGGTGTTGCGGACGTCGCCGTAACGCAGGGCCCCGGCAAGCGGCGGCAGGGTGTCCATCAGATGGGCCACGTCAGGGTCGGTGGCGGCACGGTCGGCGAGGCGGGCCACACACGGTCCCACGGCATCGGGCAACTCCGCCAGCAGCGCACGGTCGAGAACGGCGACCAGTTCGGCCAGACTCGCCGCGGAGCCGGACCGTTCGAGCAGAGCGGCCGTGGCCGCGGCCTCGACCGTGGTCCCGAGACCGGACCGCTCGACCAGCCGGACCGACAACTCCGGCTCCCACGACAACTCCCACGTCTCACGGAACGTGCCCGATGAACCGCGCCCCTCGCGGGGGAGGCCCCATGGAACGTCGAGTGCCAGCAGCCGGTGCAGCAGGTGCGACTTGCGGAGCCCGGCCGGAGTGCGGAGGTCGACCTCCAGTGGGCGCGAGCCGGCCTCGGGTCTCAGCCGGGCGGAGCGCTGGAGTTTCGCCAGGTCACGCAGGAGCGGCACCTGGGGGGCGGTCTCGGGAACAGAACCGATCGCGTCGCCGACGACGAGGTCGCGGCGCAGGAGATCGAGGTTCCCGGTGACCGCGTCGGCGGCGTCGAGAACCTCTCCCAGGCCGACCCGCGGGCGGTCACGGAGGGCGGCGAGGGTCTCCGCGAGGCGGCTCCCCGCGATGAGATGGTCGGGCGAGGCCGCAATGCCCTTTGCCCGCAGCACGTGGGCGGCCTCGACGAAGAACCTCGACACACCGTCGGGTCCCGGATGGCGGAACACGTGGGCGTACCAGCCGGGGCTGTCGACACCGGCGCCGTACCCGGAACGGGAGGCGAGGCGGCGATGGGTCCACGGCACCCATGCCGCACCGACCTTCACCCTCTTCAGGCCGCGGAGGGTGGCTGCATCGGCCCGTGCCGTGTGAGTGTCGAGGTCGAGGGCCGGAACGTGCCAGGCCCCGCACACGACCACGATGGTGCCGTGTCCCTCCTTCACCGCGGCGCGGAGCAGTTTGCGCATGTGCGCTTCCCGGCGTTCGTCGCGGTGCGACGTGACGGTGCCCGAACGAGCGGCCGCCATCGCCTCCGCCACGGCGGCGAACGCGGGCTCGCCGTCGCCGCGGTGCTCGATGACGTCCTCCCACCAGCGCTCGGGGTCGGTCTCCCCGGCGGCCGCCGCCAAGGCGGCGAGCGGGTCGACGGGCATCTCGTCGGCCACCAGTTCGGCGGGGGGCGCTTCTCCTGGCGCGAGCGTGACGGCGAGAGGAAGGTCGAACGGCCTCACCTCGACGTCATGTCGTTCGGCCCACTCGAGTGCCTGCCACTCGGGGCTGAACCGGGCGAAGGGCACGAAGAGGGCACGGGCCGGCCGGTTCACCTGCCATCCGAGAAGAGCCACCGGCGGTTCGAGGCCCGGCTCCCCGGCATGACCCAACGCCGTGGAGACGTCGGCCGGTGCCTCGAGCAGGATCAGTTCGGGCTGCAACTCGTCGAGGGCACGCACTACCGAGCGCGCCGAACCGGGCCCGTGGTGTCGGATGCCGAGCAGGTGGGTGGTCACGAGCGACCCGTCACGCGTCGAGGGCGCGGCAGGCCTCGTAGAAGTCGTGCCAGCCGGCGCGGTCGCGGACGACTCCTTCCAGATACTCGCGCCACGCCACGTTGTCGTGGGTCGGATCGCTGACGACCGCCCCGACGATGCCTCCGGCCACGTCGCCCGGACGAAGGCTGCCGTCGCCGAAGTGGGCGGCCAGCGACACACCGTTGGTGACCACGGAGATCGCCTCGGCGGTGGACAGGGTGCCGCTCGGGACCTTCAGCGTGGTGCGGTCGTCGAGGGTGAGACCACTGCGCATCTCACGGAACACCGTGACCACGCGACGGATCTCCTCGTCGGCCGACGGGACCTCGGGCAGCGCCAGCGCACTGCCGAGTTCGCCGACCCGGCGGCTCACGATCTGGATCTCCTCGTCGACCGTGGCGGGCAGAGGGAGCACCACCGTGTTGAAGCGACGGCGAAGGGCACTCGACATGTCGTTGACGCCCCGGTCGCGATCGTTGGCGGTGGCGATGACGTTGAAGCCGGACACCGCCGCGATCTCGGAGTCGAGTTCGGGAACGGGCAGGATCTTCTCGGACAGGACGGTCACGAGCGCGTCCTGCACCTCGGGCGGCATGCGGGTGAGCTCCTCGACCCGGACGAGGCCACCGCGGTCCATCCCGCGGTACACCGGCCCCGGCACGATGGCGGCAGCGCTGGGGCCCTCGGCCAGCAACCGGGCGTAGTTCCACCCGTAGCGCATGGTCTCCTCGGTGGTGCCGGCGGTGCCCTGGCCGAGCAGCGTCGAGTCACCACTGATGGCGGCGGCCAGATGCTCACTCACCCAC
>CBFCWZ010000262.1:0-5312 GCA_965601935.1 uncultured Ilumatobacteraceae bacterium | reverse complement strand
GCGGTCAAGGGGCACCCCGTGAAGCTGCGGTGGACCCGGGAGCAGGAGTTCTACAACACGTACCAGCGCCAAGGAGTGGTCGCCCGTCTCAAGGTCGGGGCGCGCCGCGACGGGACGATCACCGCGCTCGAACACGTCCTGCAGTGGGATGCGGGGGCGTACGTCGAGTACGGCGCGAACGTCGTGAACGCGGCCGGTCTCTCGGCGACCGGCCCGTACCGGATCCAAAACGTCAGCATCGACTCGGTGTGCATCTACACGAATCTCCCACCGGGTGGCCCGTACCGTGGCTTCGGCTATTCCGAGTTCCACTTCGGGCTGGAGTCGCACATGACCCGGCTGGCGCAGGAGCTCGGGATCGATCCCGTCGAGTTCCGGCGCATCAACGCCATCGCGGAGGGGGACACGCTGCCCTACGGTGCGTCGATGAACCCGTCGGGGCTGCGCGAGGCGATCGACCGGACGGCCGCGGCGATCGACTGGGGGGTCGAGGAGGAATCCGGTGATCCGACGACCCGGATCGGTAAGGGCTTCGCCCTGTTCTGGAAGGCGCCGGCGATGCCGCCCAACGCCTCGTCGGCAGCGTTCCTCAAGTTCAACGAGGACGGCAGCATCAACATCACGGTCTCGGGCATGGAGCTCGGCCAGGGCTACCTCACCGTCATGGCCCAAGTCGCCGCCGAGGTGCTGTCGGTCCCGCCCCCGAAGATCCGGGTGGAGACGCCGGACACCGATCGCAACCCCTACGAGTGGCAGACGGTCGCGTCGCACGTCACCTGGAGCTGTGGGAACGCCGTGCGCAACGCGGCCGTCGAGGCTCGGCAGCGGATCTTCGACGTCGTCCAGAGGGCCCGTGGCTACGACCCGAGCACCCTCTTCCTCGACGACGAGATGGTCAAGAGCACCGAGGTGCCCGAGCTGCAGCTGCCGCTCAGCGACTTCGTCACCAGTGGGTTGGCGATGGAGGACGGCACGTGGAGGGGAGGACCGATTGTGGGCTCGGGCACCTACATGCCCGAGTTCGCGTCGGCCCTCAGCAACCCCGAGACCGGCCAGGGCGGCCACCCCAACGTGCACTACACGACCGGCGCGGCGGGCGTCGTCCTCGAGGTCGACGTCGAGACCGGCCGGATCAAGGTGCGCACGGCGGCGCTGGCGGTCGACGCGGGTCGAGCGATCAACCCGACGATGGTCGAAGGCCAGATCACGGGTGGCGTGCTGCAGGGTCTGGCCACGGTGCTGTACGAGGACATGCGCTTCGACGAGGAGGGCCGCCTGCTCAACCCGAACTTCACCGACTACAAGATCCCGACCTCGCTGGACACTCCCGACGTGGTCGTCCCGATCATCGTCGAGGTACCGCAGCCCGACGGTCCGTTCGGCGCCCGGGGCGTCGGTGAGCACACGATGATCCCTGCCGCGCCGATGGTGGCGAACGCGGTGGCCGACGCCACGGGGCTCCGCATCACGTCGATGCCGATCACCGCCGAGAAGGTCGCGCTGGCGATGCTCGAGCGTGTGTCATGACGGTCGACCTGGAACGGACGCTGCGTCCCGTCGACTCGGACCTGCCCCCGTACCCACCCAAGTGGGTGACGCTGGCGAGCGGGGACGAGATGGTGATCCGCCAGGTGGGGCGAGACGAGGTGCCGACGCTCCTCGGCCACGTGGAGCCGCTGATGCACGTCGAACGCGACTACTACGACATTGTGGCAGCGCGGGTGTACGCCGAGCTGCTCGCGTACCACGTCCACCGGGTGCAGGACGAGTACGTCTTGGTCGCCCAGATCGATGGCGAGCTCGCGGCGATCGTGAACGGCCGCCAGGTCCGGCCAGGGCTCGGCATGTCGCTGCACACCCTGGCCCTCCGGCGGGGGTTGCGCGTCGGCGCCCACGCCTTCGCCGCCAAGATGGAATACCACATCGACGTGCTCGGTCACGACGAGGTGCTCGTTGTCGCCGAATCGCCGATCGGCTTCCGCCGCTGGATGATCGAGTACCAGCTCGAGGAGCGGTTCGGCACACCGCACGAGCTGGGTGGCGTCCCGTCGTACGCCTTGACGCGGGACCTCTTCGAGCGGGCCAGAGACAAGCTGGTCGTCGGTCGCCGGCCCGTGCCTGGCGAGCTCATGGCGACGGCGCAAGCCGCCATCGTCCCGCCCTCCGATCCGCCGACCCAGCCCGCAGACCTGCTGGCCGCCACACGGGCGAGATACGACACCACCGGCACGGCGTTGGTCGCCCAGCGTCGTCTCCAGGAGGAGGTGCGCGATGCGTGACGTCTATGTCGCCGGCATCGGGATCACCACCTTCGGCCGGCTCGAGTATCCGCTGGCAGAGATCGCCGCGTACCCCGCGATGATGGCGATGCAGGACTCGGGGCTCACCGACGTCCAGCAGGTGTACGTCGCCAACATGGGCGGCGGCCGCATCAACCACCAGACCGGTCTCGCGTCCGCGGTGGTCGACACCCTGTCGCTCACGCCGGCCGGTGCGGAGACCGTGGAGAACGGCCCCGCCTCGGGCGCATCAGCCATCAAGCAGGGGTTCCTGGCGGTCGCCTCCGGCATGTACGACGTGGTCCTGGTGACCGGTGCCGAGCGGATGCGCGAGGTCAACAACCTCGACGCCACCGACTTCGTCGCCACGCTCACGCACCCGCTCAGCGAGTACGTCTACGGCGTCACGCTGCCCGCCAACGCGGCGATGTTCGCGCGGCTCTACATGGAGAAGTACGGGGTGACCGAGCGGCATCTCGCGATGGTGGCGGTCAAGAACCAGAACCAGGCGATGGCCAACGAGTTCGCCCACCTCGGCCAGGTCATCACGATCGAGGGCATCCTCGACTCGCCCGAGGCGATGACGAACAACCCGCACGTTGCCGAGCCCTTGCGTTTCTTCGACTGCTGTCCGGTCTCCGACGGCGGGGCCTGTGTGCTGCTCGTCAGCGAGGACGTGATCGCTGGCGTCGATCGGCCGCGGGTGCGCCTCGCCGGGGTCGGCCAGGCGACCGACACCCACGCGGTCGCGGAGCGCGACGATCCGACCGAGTTGACGGCGGTCCGGTTGGCCGCCGAGCGGTCGTTCGCCATGGCCGGACACACCCCGGCCGACGTCGACGTCGCGGAGCTGCATGACGCGTTCACGATCCTCGAGATCGCCGAGAGCGAGGAGGTGGGGTTCTTCGGGCGGGGCGAGGGTCATCTCGCGCTGGAGAAGGGGGAGACCCGGCTCGGCGGTTCGCTGCCGATCAACGTGTCGGGCGGGCTGAAGGGGGGGGGGCACCCCGTCGGCGCCACCGGCGTCGCCCAGGCCCACGAGATCGTCACTCAGTTGCGCCACGAGGCCGGCCCCCGCCAGGTCGCCGGCGCCCGCGTCGGGTTCACCTGCAACTTCGGCGGGTTCGGCAACAACGTCGTGTGCCTGACGTTCGAGGGGGAGGACTGATCGTGGAACGCCGGGTCCATGCGTACCGGTGCCGGCACTGTGGCACGCTCCACTATCCGTTCCGGATGAGATGCAAGCAGTGCGGCAGCCTCGACGTCTTCGAGTTCGACACCGAGCCGCTCCCGCCCGGGGGCACGCTGCTCACGTTCACTCACGTCCACAACCTGCCGGCCGAGTACGAGGTCGAGCGGCTGGGTCTCGGGATCGTCGAGCTCGAGAACGGCGTGCGGGTCACCGGTCAGGTCGACATCGACGAGCCCGAGCTCGGCATGGCGGTCGAGGGGGCCGTCGAGGTCGTCCGGCATGAGCAGTACCTGGACTACTGGGGCCTGGTCTTCCGCGCCGCGTGACATGACCGCGCTGGCCCAAGGCAAGCTGCCGCCGGATCTCCTGCGCGAGGTGCTCGGCGGCAGGTCGGCGCTCCCCAAGGAGGTACGTGTGGCTCCGGCCCTCGGTGAGGACGCGGCGGTCATCTGCGTCGAGGCCGGCTGCCTCGTCGTCGCGGCGGACCCGATCACGCTGACCGGTGAGGGTGTCGGATGGTCGGCGGTCGCGGTGAACGCCAACGATGTCGCGGTCATGGGTGTTCGTCCCCGCTGGTTCTTGACGACCTTGTTGCTGCCGGTTGGCACGACCGAGTCCGACGTCCGCCGGCTGTTCTCCGAACTCGATGTCGCCGCCGGCGACCTCGAGGTGGCGCTGGTGGGAGGGCACAGCGAGATCACCGGGGCGGTCCGCCGGCCCGTCGTGAGCGGTGTGATGCTCGGCCTCGGCGACCCGGACCGCATCGTCCGGACGGCGGGTGCCTCACCCGGCGACGTGCTCGTCCAGATCGGCGAGGCACCCATCGAGGGAGCGGCCGTGATCTCCGCATCGATCACGTCGCGCTCGCAGTGGCCACCGGCGGGGGAGGCGGTGCCGTCCATCTGCGTCGTCGAGCCCGCCCTGGCCGCGGCGGCGCTCGGCGCCACCGCGATGCACGACCCGACCGAAGGCGGGTTGGCCGCGGGTCTCCACGAGATCGCCGTGGCCGGCGGTGTCGGGGTCGTGATCGACCGCCGCCAGGTGGCGTGGCACCCCGCCGGCCTCGCCATCGTCGAGGCGGTGGGTGCAGACCCCTGGTCAACGCTCGCGTCCGGCACCGTCCTCGCCACGTTCCGCCCGAGCGACGCCGACCGGGCGGTGCGTGAGCTCCGAATAGGTGGTCACGTCGCAGCCGTCCTCGGCTTGATCACCGAGGGCGAGGGTGTCACCGACGTCTCGGGGTCACCGATCACGTGGCCCGACCGCGACGAGGTCGCCCGTCTGCTCGAGGACGCCGGGTCCGCGGTGGGCGATCCGCCCGTTCGAGACGTGCCGTGAGCGCGAGCGGCCGGGAGACACGAGGCGGGTCCGGTCGCGATGAAGATCGAGTCGACTCGGGGAACGCTGCATCGGCGTTCATCGTCCGATCGGGTGGACGAGGGACAACCGCTCGAACGCGTTCGTGACATCGCTGGGGGTGACCAGGCCAACGAGACGGCCGGAGGGATCGATCACCACGACGCGGCCATCCCCCGATCGCGCCAGCGTCAGCACGTCGACCAGTCGATCCTCCGGGTGGGCCACGGTCATGCGCGTCGCCGGCGTGGCGATGTCAACGAGAGGCGTCGTCGCCCAGCGCTCTCTCGGCAGCTCTCTGAGCTGACGCAACGTCAGGACGCCGGTCGGCTTGCCGAACGGGCCGACGAGAGGGAACGTCGCGGCATGGCTGCCGATGAGATCGTGAGCAACGAAGTCCGACACTGTCCGTCGCCCCTCTGCAGTCTCGACCGGTGTCGTCATCACGTCCGCGACGGTCAGGTCCTCGAACGCCGTCTCCATCT
>CBFCWZ010000261.1:0-5312 GCA_965601935.1 uncultured Ilumatobacteraceae bacterium | reverse complement strand
CGCCAAGCCCGACGCCATCATCGCCACCAACACCTCCACCCTCCCTGTGGTCGAGTTGGCGATGGTGACCGAGCGCCCCGACAAGGTCTGCGGCATCCACTTCTTCAACCCCGCTCCGATGATGAAGCTGGTCGAGATCATCCGCCCGATCACGGCCTCCGACGACACCGTCAAGACGGCGATGACCTTCGCCGAGTCGTGCGGCAAGGACGCCGTAGAGGTGAAGGACCGCGCCGGCTTCATCGTCAACGCGCTCCTCTTCCCCTACCTCAACAACGCAGTCAGGATGTGGGAGCAGGGCACCGCGTCGATCGACGACATCGACACGGCGATGCAGGGCGGATGCAACTTCCCGATGGGCCCCTTCGCCCTCCTCGATCTGGTCGGCCTCGACACCTCGGTGTCGATCCTCGACGCCCTCTACGAGGAGTTCCGCGACCCCAACTTCGCCCCGGCCACCACGATGCGCCGCATGGTCGCCGCCGGCCACCTCGGCCGCAAGACCCGCAAGGGTTTCCGCGACTACTGAACCGGTGCTCCGATCCGGGCCGGCCGAGCGACGCGCGTGGGCACGGGCTTCGCGACCGCTGGGCGAGGCACTCAGTCGCCGCGGACCTCACACGTCGTGGCCACCTCCGGTGTCAACCACACCGCCTCGGTTCCGGAGCAGTGGAGGCCGGCGCCCGCGCCGGTGACACGCCACACGCTCGACTCCTCGACCCACTGGAAGAAGATCTGCCTCGCCGTCACCCTGGACGGCGCCGACGCGTCGGTGCAGGCCGCCAGAACAAGGGAGGTCGACAGTGCACCGGCCCCCTGCGCAGTTCTCCTTCGCCTGCGCTCTCCTGCCACGCCTCGATCGTCCGCCCCCACCCGCCCGGCACACACGAGTCCACAGCACCGCTGAGCACGCCGCAGGACCGGCCGGTCGATCTGCCACGATGACGGCGTGACGTCGCGTCAGCCGATCGAACCGCCGTCGTCGCGCTACGAGCTGCCCGATCCTCTGGTGGCACCGCCGGGAGAGGATCTGATCGCGGTCGGCGCGGATCTCGAGCCGGGCACCCTGCTCGCCGGATACCGGGGCGGGCTGTTCCCGATGCCCGACGACCCCGATCGACGCCGGGCGCGACTGGCCTGGTACTCCCCCGACCCGCGGGCGATCCTGCCTCTCGACGGGCTGCGCGTCACACGGTCGCTGCGACGGAGCATCAGGCGCTACGAGGTTCGCCACAACCACGACTTCCTGGCCACCGTCGAGGCCTGCGCCGACCCCGATCGCCCGAACCGCTGGATCAGCCGGGCGTACGTCGACGCCTACGTGGCGCTCTACGAGCTGGGCTGGACCCATTCGTTCGAGTCGTACCTCGACGGTGAACTCGTCGGCGGCCTGTACGGCATCCGGATCGACGGCCTGTTCGCCGGAGAGGCGATGTTCCACCGCTCCACCGACGCCTCCAAGGTCGCCCTCGTCTCCCTCGTCGAGTGGCTGACCGAGACCGATGCGGTCCTCCTCGACGTGCAGTGGCAGACCGACCACCTCGAGTCTCTCGGTTCGGTCGAGATCCCCCGGAACGAGTACCTCGGGCTCCTCCGCGGAGCGATCTCGCCACTCCCACGGAGTTGAGGATTCGGGGTCCGACCGGCGAGACTTCATCCATGAGTGCCACCTCGGACCGGCCCACCCGGGACCGGCCGTGGATGATGCGGACCTATTCCGGTCACTCCACGGCCGCTGCCTCGAACGAGCTCTACCGGACGAACCTCGCCAAGGGCCAGACCGGCCTCTCGATCGCCTTCGACCTCCCCACCCAGACGGGTTACGACCCCGACGACCCGATGGCCAAGGGCGAGGTGGGCAAGGTCGGCGTGCCGGTCTCCCATCTCGGCCACATGCGGACCCTGCTCGACCAGATCCCACCCGGCGAGATGAACACGTCGATGACGATCAACGCCCCCGCGGCCTGGATGCTGGCGCTGTACGTGGCCAACGCCGAGGAACAGGGCGTGTCGTCGCAGGACCTGCGCGGGACCACGCAGAACGACATCGTGAAGGAATACCTGTCGCGTGGCACGTACATCTTCCCGCCGGCCGAGTCGCGACGGCTCATCGTCGACATGGTCGCCTGGTGCGCCGAGAACGCTCCGAAGTGGAACCCGATGAACGTCTGCTCGTACCACCTCCAGGAGGTGGGGGCCACCCCGGTCCAGGAGATCGCCTACAGCTTCGCCACTGCCATCGGCGTGCTCGACGCGGTACGCGACTCGGGCCAGGTGTCCGACGACCAGTTCGCGCAGGTCTTCGGCTCGATCTCGTTCTTCGTCAATGCCGGCATCCGGTTCGTCGAGGAGGTCTGCAAGCTCCGGGCGATGACCGACATGTGGGCCGACATCGGGCGGGAGCGCTACGGGGTCACCGACGAGCGAGCCCTGCGCTTCCGCTACGGCGTGCAGGTCAACTCACTCGGCCTCACCGAGGCCCAGCCCGAGAACAACATCCAGCGCATCGTGCTCGAGATGCTGGCCGTCACCCTCTCCAAGAAGGCCCGTGCCCGCTCGGTCCAACTCCCCGCCTGGAACGAGGCGCTCGGCCTCCCGCGCCCGTGGGACCAGCAGTGGTCCCTGCGGATGCAGCAGGTGCTGGCGATGGAGAGCGACCTGCTCGAGTACGGCGACATCTTCGACGGCAGCCATGTCATCGAAGCCCGCACCACAGAGTTGCGCGAGGCGGCCCAGGCGGAGCTCGACGACGTGCTCTCGCTCGGCGGGGCCTTCGACGCCGTCGAGACCCTGAAGTCGCGCCTCGTCTCGTCGATGGCCGAACGCACCCGGCGCATCGAGTCGGGCGAGCAGACGGTCGTGGGCGTGAACTCCTTCACCGAAACCGAGGATTCCCCGCTCGGGGGCGAGGGCAACATTCTCACCGTGGACCCGTCGGTCGAGAAGCAGATGTCGGCCGACGTGCGCGCCTGGCGGGAAGGCCGGGACCGGGCCGCTGTCGACGCGGCCATCGATCAGCTCCGTGCCGCCGCCGAGTCGGGCGACAACGTGATGCCCGCCTCGATCGCTCTGGCCAAGGCCGGCGGCACCACCGGCGAATGGGGCACCGTGATGCGCTCCGTCTTCGGCGAGTACCGCGCGCCGACCGGTGTGGGTGGTGCCCCCGGGTCGGCGGCCGGTCTGGCCGAGGTGGCCGACTACGTGCAGGGGGTCGCCGGCGGTCCACCGAAGCTGCTCGTCGCCAAGCCTGGTCTCGACGGCCACTCCAGCGGCGCCGAGCAGATCGCCGTCGCCGCCCGGGACTCGGGCATGGAGGTCGTGTACTCCGGCATCCGCCTCACACCAGAGCAGATCGCCGCGTCGGCGCGCGATGAGGACCCCGACGTGATCGGGCTCTCGATCCTCTCGGGTTCCCACCTCGAACTCGTGCCCGACGTGCTCGGCCATCTCGAGCAGATGGGCGTCGACACGCCGGTCGTGGTCGGCGGGATCATCCCCGAATCCGACCGCCCCCGACTCGCCGACATGGGCATCGCTGCCGTGTACACCCCGAAGGACTTCGAACTGGCCGGCATCATGCGCGACATCGCCGAGATCGCCGCCACCCATCGCGCCGGCTGAACGGCGCCCCGGCCATCAGCCGTCGTTGTCGTCCGTGTCCTCGCCGCGGACGTTCGAGGGGATCTCGATGGTCTGACCGGCTTGGATGTCGTCGGGGTTGTCGAGCCCGTTGAGCTCCACGATCGACTGCACCGTCACCTGGAACTCGGCCGCGATCACCGCCAGCGTGTCGCCCCGCTGGATCGTGTAGAAGCGGTCGTTGGCGATCGTGGTCGACGTGGTCGACGTGGAGGTCGTGGTGCGGATCGGCGGCAGCGTCTGCCGCGACGCCTCGTCGGTGGTCCCGCAGCCGGCGGCGAACGCGACGAGAACGACGAACGGAGCGCTCAAGATCCACCTGCATCCACGCACGAGGCTTCAGGCTAGAGCGATTCGCCGGCGCATCAACCGCGGTCGAGGTCGATCGGGTCATCCTCGCCGGCGTGTCGTACCCTCGCTCCGTGCCCTCATCCGAACTCCCCTACCCTGGCGCGGAGCACCCCGCGCGGGAGTACGACCTGTCCTCCGACGGTGTGCGCATCGCCGTGCACGAGTGGGGTGACGAGGACGCTCCGCCGGTACTCGCCGTGCACGGTGGCTTCGACTTCGGCCGTACCTACGACGCGTTCGCGCCGAGGATCGCCGCCGGAGGCTGGCGGGTCGTCACGTGGGACCAGCGAGGCCACGGCGACAGCGAGCACGCCCAGCTCTATTCGTGGGACGCCGACATGCGCGACGCGCTCACGGTGTTCGACCACGTCTCACCCGGGTGCCCGGTCCCGGTCATCGGCCACTCGAAGGGCGGGGCGTTGATGACGCAACTGGCCGACGCCCAGCCGTTCCGTTTCCAGTGCCTCGTCAACATGGACGGCATCCCCTACAAGCGACGGATCCCCGACGTGGCCGAGCACGACCGCACCAAGATGATGGCCACCGAGATCGCAGGGTGGCTCGACCATCGACGCCGCACGGCGGAGTCCTCCCGCAAGCCCGGCACCGTCGACGAATTGGCCACACGGCGGGGCCGCATGAACCCCCGCCTCGAATTCGACTGGCTCCGTCGACTCGTCACCGTCGGGGGATACGAGTCCGACGACGGATGGCGCTGGAAGATCGACCCGTCGATGCGCTTCGGGGGCTTCGGCCCTTGGCGGCCCGAGTGGACCCTCAGGCGACTACCCGGTGTCCCGATGCCGTTCCTCGGCGTCATGGGTGCCCAGTTGGAGGAGATGGGCTGGGGCACACCACCTGAGAAGGTGCGCCCCTACATGCCTGCGCAGGGACGGCTGGAGGTGCTCGACGACGTCGGCCACTTCGTCCACATCGAACGACCCGACCTCGTGAGCGCGATGGTGCTCGACTTCCTGGAGACGAGCTCGTGACCCGGATGCTCCGCCACAACAGGATCGAGCTCGCCCTCCACGAGCTGCGCGGCGCGCACGACACCGAGGCACGGCCCCTCCTCCTGCTGCACGGACTCGGCGAGTCGTCGCCCGCCGACGTACCTCCATGGGCCACCGTGTGGCCGGGTGCGATTGCCGCCCTCGACTTCACCGGCCATGGCGACTCCACCGTCCCCCGAGGCGGTGGGTACACCGCAGAGATCCTGCTCGGCGACGCCGACGCCGCGCTCGCTGCGCTCACCGAGGGCGACCCCGAGCGGTCGATCACCGTGCTCGGACGCGGGCTCGGTGCCTACATCGCACTCCAAC
>CBFCWZ010000260.1:0-5323 GCA_965601935.1 uncultured Ilumatobacteraceae bacterium | reverse complement strand
GCCGGTCGAGGGCGCGCCCGAGCAGGGAGAGCAGCAGATCGTCGCTGCGCACCGGCAGCTCGGACTCGGAAAGGGCATCGCCCACTGCGACGTAGCGCTTCGACGGGCGCCCGGCGCGGCCGAGCGACTTCGTGGTGGCCACCTCGAGGTAACCGCCCGCGGCGAGCTTGTCGAGGTGGTGCCGGGCGACGTTGGCGTGCACGCCGACCTCGTCGGCGACCATCGAGGCGGTGACGCCCTCGCCGTCGGGACCGGACTTCTCGCGGGCGAACAGGTAGATCGACCGGCGCGTCGGATCACCGAACGCGTCGGTGATGGCCGACACGGTGGAGGTGAATCCTGGCCCCGTTTCCACGACCTCAGCCTACCGACGGCAATTGTCACTACGCGCGTAGTGCATATTCCTCTTCGACTCGCCACAATGGCGCCCATGGCCACCCCCGTCACCGAAGAGCAGGTCGTCGAGGCACTCCGCCCGGTCGAGGACCCCGAACTGCATCGCTCGATCGTCGACCTCGGCATGCTGCGCGGCGTCGACATCCGCTCCGACGGCATCGTCGGCGTCCTCGTGGCGCTGACCGTGCCCGGCTGTCCTCTCAAGAACGAGATCGAGCGGCGGGTCGCCGAGGCGGCGACCGCGCTCGACGGTGTCGACGCGATCGACCTCGAGTTCACCGTGATGACCGATGAGGAGCGAGAGGACCTGCGCCGGAAGCTGCACGGCGACGGCGGCGCCGCCTCGGCCGGGGCCCAGCAGCCCCACGGCCACGCCGAGGGACGCGAGATCCCCTTCGCCAAGACCGGCTCGAAGACGCGTCCTCTGCTCATCTCCTCCGGCAAGGGGGGCGTGGGCAAGTCCAGCGTCACCACGAACCTCGCCGTCGCACTAGCGGCCCAGGGCCACAAGGTGGGCGTCGTCGACGCCGACATCTACGGCTACTCCATCCCGCGCATGCTCGGCACCGACCGTGACCCCACCGTGATCGACGAGATGCTCGTCCCGCCCGAAGCGTGGGGCGTGCGCTGCATCTCGATCGGTTACTTCGTGCCCGAAGGGGAGGCCGTCATCTGGCGCGGCCCGATGCTCCACAAGGCGCTCGAGCAGTTCCTCACCGACGTGTTCTGGGACGAACCCGACTTCCTCCTCATCGACATGCCGCCCGGCACCGGCGACATCGCCCTCTCGCTCTCGCAGTACCTGCCTCGTGGTGAGGTGTTCATCGTGACCACGCCGCAGCCCGCCGCACAGAAGGTGGCCGCTCTCTCCGCGGCGATGGCCGAGAAGGTCAACCTGCCGGTGCGCGGGGTCATCGAGAACATGTCGTGGTTCACCGGCGACGACGGCAAGAAGTACGAGATCTTCGGCTCGGGGGGCGGCCGCGAACTCGCCGACGACCTCGGCGTCCCGCTGCTCGGCCAACTCCCGCTGGTGCCGGCCCTGCGCGAGGGAGGCGACGACGGCCGCCCGATCACCGTGGTCGAGCCCGACTCCGAGGCGGCGCAGTCGTTCCACCGGATCGCCGAGTCGATCGCCGTCGAGATGAAGCCCAAGAAGGTCTACAGCGACGCTCTCAAGGTCCTCTGACCTCTCTCGAGGCCTGCTGACCTAACGTCGGGACTGATGGACCCGGTCCCGCGCTATCGATTCGAGCGGCTCGTCACCGAGGCCCTCGACGACCTGCCCGACGAGCTGCTCCCAGTTCTCGACAACGTGGTCGTGAGGGTGGAGGATCGCAATCCCGAGGAGCCCGACCTGCTCGGCCTGTACGACGGCGTCCCCCACACCGAGCGCACCGGGATGGAGGGGCCCGACATCGTCTCGATCTACCGCCTCGCACTCTGCGACATGTGCGAGGACGATGAAGACCTCGCCGACGAGGTGTACGTGACCGTGATCCACGAGGTGGCCCACGCCGCAGGCATCGACGACGCGCGGCTCCACGAACTCGGCTGGGGCTGAGAGTGCCCCTCACCTCGGCTGCCCTCGCCGGGAACGGAGCCCGCTGGGCGGTCGTTCCACTCGACGGTGCCACGGAACCGGCGTCGGTCGTCGACACTCCCGAGCTGAAGCGGCTCGAGGAGGCGCACCACCCGCGCTGGGTGTGGTGGGACCAAGCGAGCGCCCGTGACGTCGTGTCGGCCGGCATCCGGCCGATGCGGTGCTGGGATCTCTCCGCCGTTCACCGCCTGCTGCGGGGAGGCGGGCGGTCCGACGCGGGCCGCACGTGGGCGAGCGCGCACGGGCTCGGCCACGACGGGCTCCCGTCCGGGGAGGAGCCCACGCTCTTCTCCCCCGCCGACGAGCACGACCCCGCACGACCCGTGCGCGACGACGGGCATCTGTCCGCAGAATGGGTGGACGGCCGCTGGCGGACCGACGACTCCACACTGCGCACCTGGGCGGACCTCGCGGCCGCGGTGCAGGAGCGTCAGCGGGAACAGATCGTCGAGCGGGTGGGCTCGGAGCGGCCCGCCCACACCGAGTCGGCGGCCGGCTTGATCTGCGCCGAGATGGAACATGACGGCTTGCCCGTGGACCTCGCTGCGGCCGAGGGCGTCGTCGCCGAATTCCTCGGCCCGCGCCCCCGTGACGCGGCCGAGGAACTGGAACGCCTGCGCCAGCGGGACGAGACCGTTCTGTCACATCTCCCACCCGGGACGGAGGTCGATCTCCGCAACCCGGCCCAGGTGAAGTCGATGCTCCGGCGGGCCGGGATCGAGGTCCCCGACACACGCGCCTGGAGGCTGGAGGAGATGCGCGACGACCACCCGATCGTCGACGCGCTGCTCCGCTGGCGCAAGGCCGAGCGGATCGCCACGACGTTCGGCTACCGCTGGCTCGACGAACACGTCGATCCGGACGGGCGGCTCCGCGGCCAGTGGGCCCCGTCCGACGGCGCCGCCGGACGGATGACGGCCACCGCCGGACTGCACAATCTGCCGGCCGTGCTGCGACCCGCGATCGCAGCCGATCCAGGGCATCTCCTCGTTCGAGCGGATCTGGGCCAGATCGAGCCGCGCGTTCTCGCAGCGGTCTCCGGCGACCGCGCACTGATCCGCGCCACCCAGGACGACGACCTCTACGCGCCGGTGGCTCGACGCCTCGGGGTCGAGCGGGAGATCGCCAAGGTTGCCGTGCTGGGGGCGATGTACGGCCAGACGACCGGTCACGGTGCCGCCGCGCTCGCCGGTCTCGAGCGGGAGTACCCGACCGCGATGGGGTTCCTCCAGGCGGCCGACGACGCGGCTCGAGGGGGCCACGATCTGTTCACCATCGGTGGCCGGCGGATCCGGATGAGTGGCGCCGTGGATGTCGGCGCCAGCGACCGAGAGACACGATCGAGAGCGGCGGCCCGCGGCCGCTACGGCCGCAACGCCGTCGTGCAGGGTGCCGCTGCCGAGTTCTTCAAGACCTGGGCCGCCCTCGTGCGGGCGAACGTCCAGGCGGCATGGAACGCGCGCATCGTGCTCTGCCTTCACGACGAACTACTCGTCCACACACCTGAGGGCGCCGCCGACGAGGTCGCCGCAGCGGTCGAATCGAGCCTCGGCGGGATGGCCGCACAGTGGGGTCCGGCAGCCGCTGCGGACGTACGTTTCCTTGCCGATGTCAGCATCATCCGCTCCTGGGACCAAGCGAAGTAGCCGGCCCCTCGAGCATCCCCGACGTGACGCTCACCACGCAGTGTTCACCTCGTTCGAGATTCGACACCGAACGCGGAAGCTAGTGCAGTGTCCATGAACGTTTGTGGTGGAGCGTCGAGTCGGATTCGCTGCTGGCACGGCGCGGCGACGAAGGACTGGCCTTGCCCCAATTCGAGGAGTCCGCAACGCCGCCAGCGGTGAATCCGGCCGACGAAACGGGCAAACGTTTGTGGTCACGGCACTAGATTCATCCCGGTGACCGACACGCCCCCACCGCCTCCTCCGCCGGACCTCACGCCGCCCAGCGACGGCTGGTACAACAACCCGGTCCCCATGGAGAAGATCCGGCCGGTGCGCACCGTGGGTCTCGTCGCGATGATCACCACAGGGATCGTGGTCCTCGCCTCGGCGTTCATCACGATCCTCACACCGGGCGCCGCCGGCCGGGCGCGCGACTTCCTCGACGGGGTCATCACCGAAGACGAGTTCGTCAGTAGCTACGACACCATCGGCGCGGCCCAGTTCGTCCAGAGCATCGGAACGCTCATCGCCGCCGTCACGGCCATGGTGTGGATGTTCCGGATGGCGAAGAACGTCCGGGCCTTCGGACGCTCCACCACGTGGGCGCCGGTCTTCGGCTTCGTCGGCTGGTTCCTCCCACCCGTGCTGGTCATCATCCCGTTCCTCATGCTGCGCGAACTCTGGAAGGCGTCGTCGCCGTTCCCCACCGAAGGTGAGGACAACTGGCGGTCCGGACCGGACCTGCCCGTGCTCTGGGTCTGGTTCGGCCTCTACGGGGTCGTGCAGACCGTGCTCTTCGTGTGGCAGGCCTCGACACTCGTCGGTGCCGGCCTCTCGAACAACGCCGTCGACCTCGCGGAGTCGATCGACGAGGCGGGGGCGATCAGCCTCCTCAGCGGGATCATGATGTTCGCCAGCGGGCTGGCGTGGATGATCGTCATCCGTCGCCTCAGCGAACGGCACACCGTCCTCACCAACGAACGATGAGCAAGCCCGCCACCGTCTATGTCGTCCGGCACGCCAAGGCCGGCGAGCGACGCATCTGGGACGGGGCGGATCAGGACCGGCCGTTGAGCAAGACCGGGTGGAAGCAGGCTCGGGCCGTGGCCGAGCGGCTCAGGTCGAAGAACACGTCACGGCTCGTGTCGAGCGCGTACGTGCGCTGCATCCAGACCCTCGAACCGCTCGGTGAGATCAGCTCGACGGAGGTCGAGGTCGACAGGCGGCTCTCCGAGGGCGGCGACTTCGAGCCCGTCCTCGATCTGCTCAGCGAGGTTCCCGACGGCGCCGTCCTGTGCAGCCACGGCGACATCATCCCTGCCGTGATCGAGGCGCTCCGCCGCCGTGGCATGGAACTACAGGCCGAACCCGACTGGGGAAAGGGGACCATCTGGGTCCTCAAGCGCAAGAACTCGAAAGTCACCAAGGGCAAGGTCTGGTCGCCCTCACGTACATGAGCCGGTGACGCTTCGCCGACTCGGCGAAACGGACGGCGCCGGTTGCCCGACGGCCGAACAGGAGAACGGACACGACACCACCGTCGTTGACGCCGACACGTCGCCGCCGGGCGGATCATCCCTGTCGTCGGCTCACGGGGACGCGTTCGGTCCCGGACAGGCGGCGCGAAAGGTCACAGATCTGCGCCGCCCAGGCCGGC
>CBFCWZ010000259.1:0-5358 GCA_965601935.1 uncultured Ilumatobacteraceae bacterium | reverse complement strand
GTTGTCGAATGGTGAGCGCGATGCGTCCGAAAGTCGCATCCGGTCGATCGCCGCGAGGGCCAGGTTCGGGTCGGTCTCCCACGTGGGGCAACGCTGCTCCCACTCGTTGGGCCCACGACTGCCGAAGTCGACGAGGAAGTCGTCGAACATCCTGACGAACTTGCCGACCTCGGGGTCGTCGTCCGCCGCGCGAAGGCGGCCCTCGAGATCGGAGATCCCGGCATCGAAAATGGCGTTGAGAGCATCGGACTCGGCGGCGACGCGGCCCAGATCCCACATCGCCATCGAGGGTGCCGCCGACTCCACGTCACCCAGCCCGGCGATGAGCTTGAGCGTGTCCTCCGGCCGCCCGATCGCCTCACAGACTCCCGAGATCGTCCCGATCGGCACGGTCGCACAGGCCGAGATGAAGATGTGCTCGGCGAACAGGTCCTCGAAATACGTGTCATACAGGTGGAAGCCGCGATCCGTGAGCTCCCGGTCCGACATCTGACTCAGGTCGGGCCGTTCCCGTCGCAGACCGTTCATCAACTCTTCGTGGGCACGCACGTCCGGCAGGTCGGTGGCGGTGAAGATCCATTGGAAGGTCTCTCCGATCTTCTCCGTGAGGTCCGGACGGTCGTCGCCCTCGACGATCTCGAAGGGCGGGACACCCGGCGCGTCGCCGAAGAAGGCATCGTCGATGTCCGCCGCCGTCATCCCCGGCGCCCGATGGCCGAGCAGCCGCATCGCCGAGGCGTTGAGATAGGCGTACCCACCGCTCACACCGAAGAACGTGCACGCGTCGTCCGGGAACTCCTCGGGCGCGTGGCTGCCGAAACGGATGTACGCCCGCCGGAAGCCGCTCTCGACGGGGCCGGGCCGGTCGTCCTTCTCGATGTACGAGAACGACAGCGGCGCCACCGGGTCGGGGAACACCTCCCCCACGTTGGCGCGCGTGTAGAAGTCCCACTTGTCGCTCAGGTCGGTTTCGACCAGCCAGCGATCAACCATGATGAATCCCCCTCATCAGTTGACAGTCCCGTCCATCGGGTGCTTCAACGGTAGTTCGTGAAGCGAACCGCCCGAGACGACATCGGGCACAGTGTTCGTGTGCCCGAAACGCTCGGACGTCCGAGCGGAAAGGGAACGCAAACAGTCAGGCGGCGGAACCGGTCCAGGCGAGGAGGTCGTCGACCGGCATCGTGTTGATGATCCGGTCGATCGGCACGTCGCATTCGGCGGCGCGATCACAGCCGTGGGGCTGCCACTCGAGTTGGCCGGTGGCGTGGGCATCGGAGTCGATCGAGAACCAGCAGCCGTGATCGATCGCCATCGAGAGGAGCTCCCGTGGCGGATCGAGCCGTTCGGGCCGGCAGTTGATCTCCACGGCCGTGCCGAATTGGGCGCACGCGGCGAACACGTAGTCGGGGTCGAAGTCCGAGGGCGGCCGCTTGCCGATCATGCGGCCCGTGCAGTGACCGAGGATGTCGACGTGCGGCGACGCCACGGCCAGCAGCATCCGCTCGGTCATCTGCCGGCGCTCCATCCGCAGCTTGGAGTGCACCGATGCCACCACCACGTCGAGCCGTTCGAGCATCTCGTCGGAGAGGTCGAGTGAGCCGTCCTCCAGGATGTCGACCTCCATCCCCGACAGGATCCGGAAGCCGTGGCCGGCGTCGGCGATGGCCTCGTTGATCGCCGCCAACTCGTCGAGCTGTCGTTCCAGCCGCTCCTCGTTCAGGCCGTGGGCGATGGTCAGCCGGGCCGAGTGGTCGGTCTGCACCATGTACTCGTGGCCGATCGCCATCGCCGTGGCGGCCATCGCCTGGATCGGGGCTCCCCCGTCGCTCCACGTGGAGTGGAGATGGCAGTCACCCCGCAGGGCGTCGCGGTACACCTGGCCCTCGCGGGTGATCGACACCCGTGACTCGGCCTCCACCTTGGCGAGGTAGCGGGGCTCCCGGTCGAGCACCGCCTCGGTGATCACCTGCGCGGTGGCCTTGCCGATGCCGTCGATCTCGGTGAGCGTCTCGGCCTCCGCCATCGCTCTCAGGTCGTCCGGGTCCGTCTCCCGCACGATGTCGAGCGCCCGCACGAACGCCTTCGTCTTGAACCCGGACTCATGGGCACGGTCCTTGTAGTGGATCACCCGCAGCAGCGCCTGCTCCGGCGTCATCGTGGGTCACCCGGTTGCACGGCGAGCCGGATCTCGAATCGTCTCACTGCTTCTTGCCGGAGTCCTTCTCGGCCTGACTCTTCTTCCCACGCTGACTGGTTGCTCCCTTGCGCGCTCCCGACACCTTGGGTTGGCTGGACCGGCCACGCTTCGACGCGGTCTTCTGCTCGGAGGGCTCGGCCACCTTGCCCTTCCCCGCTTCCTGTGCCGACGTGGCGGCCTCGCGTTCACCTCGGGCGGCAGCAATCCGCGCCTCCTTGAGCTCGTTCGCCCGAACGCGGGCAGCCTTGCTGAGGTAGCGCGAGACCCGCGCCAGAGCATCCTCGAAGATCTCCGCCTTGCGCAGCGTGCGGCTGTTCGAGGTGGCCGACACCGACCTGCTACCTGCCTGCTGGATGGCTTGACGGCTCTGACGGACGTCGAGGTCGCGGTACTTGTTGCGCGCCCGACGGACGACGGTGACGAGATCAGCCAGTTCGTCTTCGGAGAGTTCCTCCAGCCGGACTGGTTCGGTCGAGACGAGGAGCGTCTGCTCCTTGGCCGTGAAGAGGGACATGTCGGAACGGTTCACGCCGCGATTGTGTCACGGGGTGGGCGACGGAGCCCCTCGGTAGCCTCGGGCGGAGCATGGAACGCTTCGGTCTGGTCGGACTCCCCAACGCGGGCAAGAGCTCGCTCTACAACGCACTCACCGGCGGCGGGGCGCTGGCCGCGCCGTACCCGTTCGCCACGAAGGATCCCAACATCGGTGTCGCCATGGTCCCCGACGAGCGGCTCGACCGCCTCTCGGCCATGTCCGAGAGCAAGAAGACGATCCACGCCACCGTCGAGGTGCTCGACATCGGCGGCCTCGTCGAAGGCGCCAGCAAGGGTGAGGGCCTGGGCAACAAGTTCCTCGCCAACATCCGCGAGGTCGACGCCATCGTGTTCGTGCTGCGGGCCTTCGAGAACCCCGACATCACCGGACCGTCCGACCCCCTCGAGCACCTGCGCGTGGTCGAACTCGAACTGGCGCTCGCCGACCTCGAAACCGTCGAGACGCGGCTGCACAAGGTCCAACGGGCCGCCAAGCTGGAGAAGGGTCTCACCGAGGAGGTCACCGCGCTCGAGGCCGCGTTCGAGGCGCTCGCCGAGGGCACACCGCTCTACCGGGCCGGCCTGCCCGCCGACGTGCGCGAGACACTCGCCCCCCACTTCCTGCTCACCAACCGCCGGGTGCTGGCGGTGGTCAACGTGGCCGAGGACGACATCGGCTCGATCGACGAACACGAGGCCCGGGTCGCCGCCGAGTTCAACGATGCCGGCGACAACGTCGAGGTCATCGGCATGTGCGTGCAGCTCGAAGCAGAAGCCGCCGCCATCGTCGACCCCGACGAGCGCGCCGAGATCCTCGAGGGATTCGGCCTCGGCGAGGGCGCACTGTTCCGGATGGTCCGCTCCGCATACCACCTGCTCGGCCTGCGGACCTACTTCACCACCGGCGACAAGGAGTCCCGCGCCTGGACCTTCTTCGAGGGCTCCACCGCTCCGGTCTGTGCCGGGCGGATCCACACCGACTTCCAGCGCGGCTTCATCCGCGCCGAGGTCATCCAGTGGGACGTGCTGCTCGAACTGGGCTCGTGGAACGCCGCCAAGGACGTGGGCAAGATGCGCGTCGAGGGCAAGGACTACGTCGCCCAGGACGGCGACGTCATGGAGTTCCGCTTCAACGTCTGAACACCGAACCGTCGCCGATTCTCCCGGCGAATGGGCGGGCTGAAGTGCCGGCCCACCGCACGGCTCGAACGGCCGGCCGTGCTGCCGTTCGGCCGGGTTCTGCCACATAGCCTGCACACCCGATGTCGAAGGCTGGTGGGTTCGTGAGACGCAACAGGGTCAACGAGGGCGTCGCGGCGATGATCGCCTTCCTCGCTGCCTGCGTCGCGGTGATCGGGCCGGCCGAACCACTGGACGACACCGCCGCCGGCGCCGCTCTCATCGGCGTCGGGACCTTCGTGACCGTGTGGGCGGCCGCATCGGCCTCGTGGTGGGCGCTCGCAGTCGCCGCAGGAGTCGCTGCCGCCACCGCCTTCGACCCTCTCCTCCTCGCGCTCGGCGCGCTCGCCTTCGTGGCCGCCCTCGTCATCGGATTGCGCCAACGCCACCAATCGCTCGAACGTTCCCTCATCGCTGCGGTCATCGTCAACGTGCTGGCCCGCTCCGAACTGGAGAGCTTCCAGGGGCTGTCGGCGATCGTCACCGTCGCCGTGTGCATGTTCCTCTTCTTCACGGGCGTGTCGAGGCGCCCCTACCGCATCCGGCGCCCGGCACAGATCGCAGCCGTCGCGTTCGGCGTCGTGGTGCTGGCGGGGCTGGCCATGACCGCGGCGGCCGGGGCGGTGATCCGGACCGACGTCACCGACGGCGCCGACTACGCCCAGGAGGCCATCGACGCGGTGGAGGACGGCGACTACGCCGCGGGCGCCACCTACTTCGGGCAGGCGGCCGACTCGTTCCGGAGGGTGTCCGACGTGCTCGGCGGGCCGGTCGCGCTCCCGGGACGGCTGATGCCCGGGCTCTCCCAGAACGTCAACGCAGGTGCCGACCTCGCCGCGGCGGCCGCTCTGGCGGCACACGACGCCGAAGCCGCTCTCGAGAGGGTCGACCGAGCCGAACTCGGGTTCCGGAACGGCCGGATCGACATCGCCGCGATCAGTTCCGTGGAAGAACCTCTCACGACCGTGCAGACAGCGATCGGTGATCTCGAAGCGGCCGTGGAGGACGTCCGTTCGCCCTGGCTCGTCGGCCCGATCCAAGACGAACTCGACGAGTTGCAGGCCGACTTCGACGACGCCGACGAGCAACTCGACAAGGCCCTCGAGGCCGTCCGTCTGGCGCCACCGATGCTGGGCGCCGACACGCCACGGCGCTACCTGCTCATGTTCGGCACCCCCTCCGAGGCCCGCGGGCTCGGTGGCTTCGTCGGCAACTACGCCGAGGTGCAGATCGACAACGGCGCCATCACGGTGCCCGCATTCGGTCGCCGCTCCCTCCTCCAGGCGACCGCCAGCGAGAACCAGGCCAGTTGCGCCCAGTGTCCCGGGGAGGTGTTGTCGGGATACGGCCAGTTCCTCACCAACGCCGACGCCGTGGTCGACGGGGCCGCCTGGCAGAACATCACGATGCCGGCCCACTTCCCCCACGTGGCGGAAACGGCGCAG
>CBFCWZ010000258.1:0-5359 GCA_965601935.1 uncultured Ilumatobacteraceae bacterium | reverse complement strand
CCGATGCACTTCTCCATGCCGTCCTCGTAGCGGTTGAGGACGTGGCGGCCGTGGAGCCGCTCGGGGCGCTCCATCTTCTCGTCGTGGTCGACGTCGCGTTCCGTCGAGCCCTTCTTGCGGGCCCGGCGACCGCCGGAGTACTCACCGGTGACGCGCGCTCCGCCGAACAGGCGGTGCTGACGGATCGTGACACCGAATCCCTCCAGGTAACCCATCAGGAATTCACCCCCTGGCGGTCGGGCGACGGACGACGCGCTGCCCGGTTCGTGGCGCTCACCTTGAGGGCGAGCATGAACATGCCGATCGCCACGACACCGACCGCCACGCTGATCAGCACGACGCGGACACTGTCGGCGGCATCACCGTCGGGCGAGAACTCCCGCAGTGCGGCGAGGAGCAGGAACCATCCGAGCGAGAGCGGAATCAGGACCTTCCACCCGAGGTCCATCAACTGGTCGTAGCGAAGGCGTGGCAGCGTGGCCCGCAGCCACACGAAGAAGTAGAGGAACGCGAGCAGCTTCAGGATGAACCAGAGCGTCCCTGCGATCGCCCCCGGAACGAATCCGACCTCGAACAAGGGCTGGGGCCCACCGAGGAAAAGGGTGACGACGATCGCCGACATGGTGATGAGGTTCATGTACTCGGCGAGGAAGAAGAGGGCGAATCGGAAGCCCGAGTACTCGGTGTTGAATCCGCTGACCAACTCCTGTTCGGCCTCGACGAGATCGAACGGCGGACGGTTCAGCTCCGCGGTGATCGAGATGAGGAAGATCACGAACGGGACGAATCCGGTGGAGATGAGGTGCCAGTTGGCGATGCCGTCCTGTGCACCGACGATGCCGGCGGTGGAGAGCGTCTGGGCCGACAGGAGAACCACGGCGAGGCTGAGCCCGAGGGCCGCCTCGTAGGAGATCATCTGGGCCGACGCGCGCACGGAACCGAGCAGCGGGTACTTCGATCCGCTCGACCAACCCGCCAGCATCATTCCGTACACCGCAACCGACGACAGCGCCAGGACCAGCAGGATGCCGACCGGAGGATCGGCCAGCTGCACCCTCGTGGTCTCGCCGAACCACTCGACGGTGCCGTCGTTGCCGTCGGTGAAGTCGCCACCGAGCGGGATCACCGACCACACCAGGAACGCGGGGACGAACGACAGGAAGGGCGCCAGGCGGAACACGATGCGGTCGGCGCGGTTCGGCAACAGATCCTCTTTGAAGATCAGCTTCATGCCGTCGGCGAGGGTCTGCAACATGCCCCACGGGCCCGCCTTGTTCGGGCCGACGCGGTTCTGCAGACCCGAGACGATCTTGCGTTCGAACCACACCATGAACATGGTTGCGACCAGACCCACCACGAAGATCACGAGGATCTTGAGCACCACGATGAGAATCGGGGCCCACAACAGCCCCTGCTCGGTGAGGGGATCGAGGGCAAGGATCGACAGCATCAGATTCGCTCGATTCGCAGGTCGATCACGTCGGCGGCGAGGTCGATCACCTCGGCGATCTTGCCGCCCTTCTGGTTGTACGGCGACCAGACGACCCCACGGGGCACCCGGTCGTCGGCCTTGATCGGCATCACGGTGGACGCCGACGGGCCGATGAGGTTCACGTCGTCGCCGTCGGCCACGCCCATGCGGTCGAGGTCGAGCGGGTGCACATGAGCGGCCGCACCCGGCGCGAGGTGGGCCAGCGACCGCGACATCTGGGTGCCGACGGCCCGGTCGTACAACGTGCGGCTGGCGACGAGCCGGAAGTCGTAGCTGACCGGGTCGGGCGCCGCCACGACCTCGACGTCGAGACTCGACTCGGGGGAGGTGGTGACGACACCTTCGAGTGCAGCGGCGGACACCGGGGAGACATCGGCCCAGCCCTCGACTGTGGTGGCCATCGCCGTGGTGACCTCCGCAACGGTGGTCACGTCGGCCAACGGATGGTCCTCGCCGAATCCACGCTCGCCGAGCAGGGAAGCCAACTCGAGGGCGATCATCCAGTCGGGGTGGGAGTTGCCGGTGGCGTTGACCTTCTCGGCGACGGTCGTGACGCGGCCCTCGAGGTTGGTCGTGGTCCCGGCCTTCTCGCCGTAGGCAGCAGCAGGGAGGACCACGTCGGCCAGCTTCGTGGACTCGCTCGGCAGAGTGTCGATCGAGATGATGCGCCGGGCGCCGGCGATGGCGCGCCGGGCCAGATCGGCGTCGGGGCAGTCGTTGAGAGGGTCGGCACCCAGCAGCACCAGGAGACCGATGTGACCATCGGCGGCGGCCCGCAGCGTGGCGAGACCGTCGTGCTCGGCGTCGGCCGGGGCAAGCCCGACCGACAAGGCACCCACGACGTTGCCACGCCGGAGGGCAGGCAGCACCTTGGCGCCCGGGGCGGCCTCGAAGACGATCGAGAGGGCTGCCAGGGTGGCCGCAGGCGACTCGGCGAGGTTGCCCCGGCCGACCACGACGACCACGTCGCCCCGACCCAACTGGGTGGCGACGTCGTCCTCGTGGAGCGTGGTGCGGACAGCATCGGCCTGCTGGCCGGGACTGTGACGCACGCTCTTCCAGGCGTTCCGCGTGAGGCCCGACTCGAGCGGCGAGAACTCGATCAGCCTGCTGCGCTTCTTCTCCGCCGCATCGCGCAGACGGAGTTGGAGCACGGGCAGCTCCTCTTTCAGGTCGGGCCCGAGCAGGATGACGGTGGAGGCGTTGGCCGCATCGTCGATGGTGGCTCGCGGCTGGCCGAGCACCTCGGCGGGAAGCCCGTCGCCGAGTTGGGCGTCGCGGCGGGTCACTCCCATCGCGTCGGCCAACTGGGCCCATGCGAAGGCGTCCTCGTTCGTGCCCCGTGCTCCTCCGAGGAGAGCGATGCTGTCGGGACCGCCCTCGTGGAGGGCCTGTTCGACGAGCGAAGCGGCAGTACGCAGCGCTGTGTTCCAGGTGGTGCGGGTGAGACCGCCATCGGTCTTCACGTGCGGATTCTCGAGGCGCTGGTCGCTGTTGACCGCCTCGAAATTGAACCGCCCGCGGTCGCACAGCCAGCCCCAGTTGACGGGATCGGAGTCGGCGCCCTGGTAGCGCAGCAGCTCGTCGCGGCTCGATTGGACGACAGTGCGGCATCCGACCGAGCAGGTGGTGCAGGTGGACTGGCTCTGGTCGAGGTCCCACGGGCGGGCCTTGAACCTGTACGGCTCCGCCGTGAGCGCGCCGACCGGGCAGATCTGGACGACGTTACCCGAGAAGTACGAGGCGAACGGCTCGTCAGGATAGGTCATCACCTGTGTGTTGTTGCCGCGCTGGGTGAAGTGAATGAGCTTGTCGCCGGCGACCTCATCGGCGAATCGGGTGCAGCGATCACAGAGGATGCAGCGCTCACGGTCGAGCAGCACGAGGTCGCTGATCGGGATCGGCTTCTCGTAGTGACGCTTCTCCTCGACGAAGCGCGATTCTCCCGGCCCGTGGCTGAAGGCCTGGTCCTGGAGGGGGCACTCGCCGCCCTTGTCGCACACCGGGCAGTCGAGCGGGTGATTGGCGAGGAGCAGCTCGAGCATGCCCTCCTGGGCCTGCCTCACCTCGGGTGTGTCGGTCCGTACGACCTGGCCGTCGCTGACGGGCGTCATGCAGGAGACGACCATCATCGGGCCGCGGGGACCCTCGACCTCGACCATGCACTGGCGGCACATGCCCACCGGCGACATCCGCGGGTGGTAGCAGAAGTGGGGGATGTAGTCGCCGGCCCGATCGGCTGCGGCGATGACCATCTCGCCCTTCTGGGCCTCGACCTCGCGTCCGTTGAGGCTGATCGTGACCAGATTCGGGTCGCGCTCCTCCTCGGGCTCGACCGAAGATTCGTCGCCCGCCTCGGACGGCCCGTCGGTCTCGGCGGTCGCGTCGGTCTCTGACGACCCGTCGGTCGCGGCGGGCTCCTCGGACGCGTCGGCCGGCGTCTCGCCGGCCGCGTCCGATTCCACGTCCTCGTTCACTTCCTCGTCACTCATTCCGTGGCTCCCGCCGTGACCGGGATCGTCGTGCGCCTCTGGCTCGGTGACACCTTCGCCTTGAACTCGTCGGGGAACAGTGTCAGCGCCGAATGGATCGCCGTGTAGGCCGATGGGCCGACGAAACAGATCGTCGTCATCTTGAACGGGAACGGGATCGCCTCGAGGCCGAGCCGTTCGCTGGATGCGTGGGGCATCGGGCCGGGGCAGATCGACTGGCCGATCTCGAGGATCGTGTCGAGGTCGTCCTCGGTGCCGTGGCCGGCGGCGATGCGCTCGCAGATGCGGAACAGCCACGTCCCGCCCTCGCGGCAGGGGGTGCACTTCCCGCACGACTCGTGGGCGTAGAACCTCACCAGCGAGAGAGCGGCGTCGGGGATGTCGGTGGTGTCGTCCATCACCATCACCGCACCGGAGCCGAGCATCGAGCCGGCCGCGCTCGCCGCCGGCGCCTCGAACGGCACGTCGAGCTGGTCGGGCAGGAACCAGGGGGCCGAGCCACCCCCGGGGACGAACGCCTTCAACTCGTTGTCGTCACGGATGCCCTGACAGAACTCGTCGCCGTAGAGCAGATCGCGGAAGGTGGTCGAGCCGTTGATGATCTCGTAGACGCCGGGCCGCTTCACGTGGCCGGACACGGCGATCATGCGCGTGCCGGGCGAGGTCTCCGTTCCGATCGACGTGTAGGCATCGGCGCCTTCGCGGGCGATGAACGGCAGGTTCGAGAGCGTCTCGACGTTGTTGACGATCGTGGGCTGGCCGTACAGCCCGATCGCCGCCGGGAAGTACGGCGGCTTCAGGCGCGGCATGCCGCGCTCGCCCTCGAGCGACTCGATGAGTGCCGTCTCCTCACCCACGACGTAGGCCCCGGCACCGGTGTGGAGCACCACGTCGACGCTGAAGTCGGAGCCCATGATGTTCTTGCCGATGTACCCGGCGCGGTACCCCTCGTCGAGGGCGTGGGCGATTCGCTCGTGGGCGAGCGGCATCTCACCGCGTACGTACAGGAAGCACTGGGAGAGCCCCGCCGCGTAGCACGCGATGAGGGCCCCCTCGATGAGCTGGTGTGGGTCGCACTCCATGAGGAGGCGGTCCTTGTACGTGCCCGGTTCGGACTCGTCGCCGTTGACGACGAGGTAGCGCGGCCACACGCCTTCCGGCGTGAAACCCCACTTCACGCCGGCGGGGAAGCCGGCGCCACCACGGCCGAGGAGGGTCGAGTTGCGCACCTCCTCGTGCACCTTCTGCGGCGTCGAGCCGAGAGCGGCCTTCAGGCCCTCGTAGCCGTCGAGTTCGAGGTAACGCGCGAGTGTGTGGGCGCCCTCGTGCCGAAACCGCGAGGTGACGATCTCGGGCCGGTCGCCCCGGTAGTAGC
>CBFCWZ010000257.1:0-5369 GCA_965601935.1 uncultured Ilumatobacteraceae bacterium | reverse complement strand
GGACCCGGTGCGGATCGTCACGGTCTGGTGCCCCGACTGGCCGGTGGTCGCCGCCGGGGTGCCCCCAGAGGTGCCGACCGCGGTGGTGCACGCCAACCGTGTGGTGGCGCGCACCCCCGCGGCGGCCGAGCAGGGTGTGGTCGTCGGTCAGCGACGCCGTCAGGCGCAGCGCCGATGTCCCGAGATCCAACTCCTCGACGCCGACCCCGACCGTGACGCCCGAGAGTTCGAGCCGGTGATGAGGGCGATCGCCGACTCCTCGCCGCGCCTCGAGGTGGTCGAACCAGGATGGGTGGCACTGGGATCGCGTGGCCCCTCGCGCTACTTCGGGGGTGACGGCCCCTACGCCGGGCACCTCGCCGATGTGCTGGCCGAGTTGGTGGGGGAGCGCGAGGTGGGGATCGGCATCGCCGACGGCCGCTTCGCCTCGGGCGTGGCTGCCCGTCTGGCAGTACGCCGTGGATCTCCCCTCCTCGTCGAACCGGGGTCGTCCCCGGAGTTCTGCACCCCATTGCCCATCGGCTGGCTCCAGACACTGGGCGAGGCCGACGCCGACCTGGTCGACCTGTTCGTCCGGCTCGGGCTGCGCCGGATGGGGGATCTGGCGGCACTACCCCCGAGCGACGTGCTCGGGAGGTTCGGGTCGCCCGGCCTCCATGCTCATCGGCTGGCCGGCGGCGGCGACCCCCGCCCGTCCGCCACGGTCGACCCGCCGCCAGAGCGTCGCCTCGACCGCGTCCTCGACGATCCGGTGGCCCAGAGTGAGGCGGTGGTCTTCGCGGCCAAGCAACTCGCCGACGAGATGGCCGGGTCGCTCGGACGGCGTGGCCAGGTGTGTACCCGGCTGGTCGTGCTGTTGGAGACCGAGAACGGTGAGCGTTCCGAGCGGGTCTGGTACCGCTCGGCCGGTTTCTCTGCCGCGGCGATGGTCGAGAGGGTCCGCTGGCAGGTCGACGGATGGGTCGGCCGGCCGCGCGGCCGTGCAGAGGAGATCACCGCCGGGATCGCCCTCGTACGCCTCCTTCCCGACGAGGTGCGAGCCGACGACGGCGAACAGCTCGGCCTGTGGGGTGGCGAGTCCGACGCCGACCGCCGCGCCGCCCGGGCCATCGCCCGGCTGACCACCCTTTGCTCGGAGTCCGACGTCACCGTCCCTGTGTGGCGCGGGGGCCGCCTCCCGGCCGACCGCTACCGCTGGGTTCCGGCGACCACCGTCGATCTCCAGCGACGCGGTCTGGCCGGTCCCGACGAGTCGGGCCCTTGGCCCGGCACGATCCCCGCGCCCTCTCCGGCGACGGTGTTCCCCGAACCGCGTCCGATCGAGGTGGTCGACGAACAGGGCCATCCGGTCGTGGTGACCGGTCGTGGTGCGCTCTCCGGCATTCCGGTGAGCCTGCGTCCGATCACCGGTGACGACGAGCGGGGATGGCGCCGCGGCCCCGAGCGGGCGATCACTGCCTGGGCCGGCCCGTGGCCGGTGGAGGAGCACTGGTGGGAGCCCGAACGTCACCGTCGGGTGGCCCGCTTCCAGATGACCACCGACGACGGCCGGGCCCATCTCGTCCTCGCGGAGCAACAGAGATGGTGGATCGGCGCTGCCTACGATTGACCGCCGTGCTCGACCTTCGTTCCCACGTCCGCGCCGACGTCCTCGCCCGGGATCCCGTGGATCAGAGAGAGCGGGAGTCGGTGCGCCGCTTCGTGGAGTTGTTCGACGCGCTCGCCGACCCCTTCGCCGAGGAGGCCGACCCCGTCCATGTGACGGCATCGAGCTTCGTGGTGGGCGAGCGGGGGATCGTCCTGCACAAGCACCGTCGGCTCGGGATCTGGCTCCAGCCCGGTGGCCACATCGACCCCGGTGAGACACCGTGGGATGCGTCGGTCCGGGAGACGGTGGAGGAGACCGGGCTCGACGTCGCTCTCCTCGAGGTGCCCGCTGCCGGAGGCCCGCCTCCGCTGGCCCACGTCGACGTCCACCCCGGCCCGCGCGGTCACACCCATCTCGACCTGCGCTACCTGGTGGGCGGAACCGAGGCCGACCCGTCCCCGCCCGAGGGGGAGAGCCCTGACGTCGCCTGGTTCGACTTCGGGTCCGCCCTCCGGATGGCCGAACCCGGCTTGGCCGGAGCGATCCGGATGCTGCAGGAGATGTAGATCGCGCTTGCGTTGATCGAACAAGTGTTCGACAATGGTGCATGGCCTTCAACAACCCGTCGTGGTCCTGGACGGACCTCGAGGCCACGCTCTCGGGCCGTACCGGCCGTGATGGGC
This sequence comes from uncultured Ilumatobacteraceae bacterium, assembly GCA_965601935.1. Lineage (GTDB taxonomy): Bacteria > Actinomycetota > Acidimicrobiia > Acidimicrobiales > Ilumatobacteraceae > CBFCWZ01. The sequence goes on along the minus strand of CBFCWZ010000257.1, from coordinate 3,098 downwards.
GCGCACCGGGCAGCCTGTCGTGGAACGCCGGGGGCGACAGTCCGGCCTGGGGCCGGCGCCGCCAGCCGTACGAGGCCCCCGACGGGGTCCGGGCCGGGACGGGGACGGTCGCCTACGCCGAACTGCACTGCCACTCCAACTTCTCCTTCCTCGACGGCGCCTCTCATCCCGAGGAACTGGCCACCGAGGCGGCCCGTCTCGGCCTGGAGACCCTCGCCGTCACCGACCACGACGGCTTCTACGGGGTGGTCCGCTTCTCCGAGGCCGCTGCGGCGGTGGGCCTGGCCACTGCCTTCGGGGCCGAGATCACCATCACCGCCCCCTCCCGTGTGATCCGCTCCGAGGACGACACCATCGGCCAGGTGGACACCGGGCGAGTCCCCGACAGCCATGCCCCCGACCCCTCCGGAACCCACCTCCTCGCCCTTGCCGATGGACCCGAGGGGTATGCCCGTCTCTCCCGCGCGGTGAGCCAGGGGCATCTGGCGGGGGAGAAGGGTGCCCCCCAGTTCTCCTTCGACGACCTGGCCGACCAGATCGCCGGGTACTGCTGGGTACTCACGGGCTGTCGGAAGGGGGCGGTTCCCGCCGCGCTGGCCGCCGACGGCGTCGCCGGCGCCCGCCGTGAGCTGTGTCGTCTGGTGGAGGCGTTCGGGCGTGACCGTGTGCTCGTCGAACTGTGGGACCACGGTGACCCCGTCGACGGCCCGCGCAACGACGCGTTGTACGCGCTGGCAGGCGAGTTGGGGCTCGGGGCCGTGGCCACCAACAACGTCCACTACGCCCGTCCGGCGGGCCGTAAGTTGGCCACCGCCGTTGCCGCCGTGCGCTCCCGCCGCAGCCTCGCCGCGATCGATCCATGGCTCCCTCCGGGCGCCGGCGCCCACCTCAGGTCCGGCGCGGAACAGGCAGCCCGATTCGCTCGCTACCCGGGAGTGGTCGAGCGGGCTGCGGAGGTCGGCCGGGCGGCGGCGTTCGACCTCCGGCTGGTGGCCCCCAACCTTCCTCCGTTCCCGTGCCCTCCTGGACTCTCGGAGATGGAGTACCTCCGCCAGGTCACCACCGAAGGGGCACTCCGTCGCTACGGCACCCGGCCACGCGATGCCGAGGACCTGTCCCTGCGGGCCCGTGCATGGGAGACCATCGACCACGAACTCGACCTGATCGAGCAGCTCGACTTCGCCGGGTACTTCCTGGTGGTGTGGGACCTCGTCGAGTTCTGTCGCCGCGCCGACATCTTCTGCCAGGGCCGGGGCAGTGCCGCCAACTCGGCGGTCTGTTACGCCATCGGCGTCACCGCCGCCGATGCCGTGTCGCTCGGGCTCTTGTTCGAGCGCTTCCTGTCGCCGGAGCGGGATGGCCCGCCCGACATCGACATCGACATCGAGAGTGATCGACGCGAGGAGGTGATCCAGTACGTCTACGAGCGCTACGGCCGTCACCACACCGCCCAGGTCGCCAACGTCATCACCTACCGCTCGCGGTCGGCCATCCGCGACATGGCCAAGGCTCTCGGTTACGAGCCGGGCCAGCAGGACGCCTGGTCGAAGGAGGTCGACGCCTGGGGCACCGTGTTGGCGACGGCGGCCCAGGACGACTGCTCGATCCCCCCCGCAGTGCTCGAGCTGGCCTCCCAGGTCGAAGACGCCCCCCGTCACCTCGGGATCCATTCGGGTGGGATGGTCATCTGCGACCGGCCGGTGATCGAGGTCTGTCCGGTCGAGTGGGCGCGGAGGGAGAATCGTTCGGTCCTGCAGTGGGACAAGGACGACTGCGCGCGCACCGGACTCGTGAAGTTCGACCTGCTCGGCCTCGGAATGCTGTCGGCCCTCCACTACGCCGTCGACCTGGTGCGGGAGCATCACGGCGTCGACCTCGACCTCGCCACCATCCCCCAGGACGACGACGTCTACGCCATGTTGTGCCGGGCCGACACGATCGGGGTGTTCCAGATCGAGTCCCGGGCCCAGATGGCCACCCTGCCACGCCTCCGGCCGCGCACCTTCTACGACCTCGTCGTGGAGGTGGCGCTCATCCGTCCCGGTCCCATCCAGGGCGGCTCGGTCCACCCCTACATCCGCCGCCGCAACGGGCTCGAACCCGTGACCTACCTGCACCCCCTGCTGGAGAACTCCCTCGCCAAGACCCTCGGGGTGCCGCTCTTCCAGGAGCAGCTGATGCAGATGGCGATCGACGTGGCCGGGTTCACCCCCGCCGAGTCCGACGAGCTGCGCCAGGCGATGGGCTCGAAGCGGTCGGCGGCCCGGATGGAACGCTTGAAGGGGCGGCTCTACGACGGGATGGCCGAAAGGGGGATCGAAGGGGCGATCGCCGACGAGCTCTACGAGAAGATGAAGGCGTTCTCGAACTACGGCTTCCCGGAGTCGCACTCGGTGAGCTTTGCCTATCTCGTGTACTCCTCGTCGTGGATCAAGTACCACTACCCAGCCGCGTTCTGCGCCGCCCTGCTCAACGCCCAGCCGATGGGATTCTGGTCGCCCCACACCCTCGTGCAGGATGCTCGCCGCCACGGGGTCACGGTCCACACCCCCGACCTGAACGCCTCGTTGGCCGCGGCCACGTTGGAGCGGGCCACCGAATCATCGGGTGGTGTGGCGGTACGGCTGGGGATCGGGGCGGTCCGGGGGATCGGGAGTGACCTGGCCGAGGAGATCGAGAGGGAGCGGGTGGTCGGCGGCCCCTACCGCGACACCGAGGACCTCGTCCGCCGGGTGCCCACCTCGAGCCTCGCCCAACTGGAGGCGCTGGCGACTGCCGGTGCGTTCACCGGATGCTTCGAGATGGACCGTCGTACCGCACTGTGGACGGTGGGGGCCACCGCCCAGTCCCGTCCAGGACGCCTGGAGGGAGTGGTCACCGGCGCCGACGCCCCGCGGCTGCCGGGGATGGAGGCCGTGGAGGAGGCCGTGGCCGACCTGTGGGCGACCGGTGTGTCACCGGACGGTCATCCGACGATCTTCGTGCGGGAGAAGCTCGACGACCTGGGTGTGGTCACTTCCACACAGCTCACCGAGCCCGAGCCGGGGTCGACCGTGTACGTGGCCGGTGTGGTCACCCACCGCCAGCGGCCGATGACC
>CBFCWZ010000256.1:0-5419 GCA_965601935.1 uncultured Ilumatobacteraceae bacterium | reverse complement strand
CTACGTGGTCGAAGCCCTGATGAAGTACACAGGCCCGATCGAGGTACCCGAATTCGGGGTCACGGTCCAGCCCGAGGACGCCGCCCGCTTCATCATCGAGGACCAGTACGTGCTGGCCGGGGACCAAGGAAACGAAGAACGCAAGGACGCCATGCAGGCGCTCGGCGAGGGAGTGATCACCCGTCTTCTGACGACCTCGCTCCCCGAGCCCGCCGACCTCGCTCGCGACCTGGCGCCCCTCGTGGACGAGCGGCGGATGCTGTTCTGGACCGACAACACCGAGGAGCAGGCCTTCCTCTCCACGACCGGCCTGCTGGGCGACCTCCCTGAGCTCGGCGACGACGGCGGCTTCTCGGTCTCGGTCAACAACTCGTCGGGCAACAAGATCGAGATCTTCCTCACCCGCGAGGTCACGACCGAGGTCGTCACCGCCGACGACGGTTCCCGACGGCTGGTCGTCGACGCCACGCTCACCAACAACGCCCCGAGCACCGGCTACCCGCGCTACGTGATCGGGAACAGCATCGGCGCACCCGACGGCACGAACCGGGCCCTCGTCACGCTGTACGGCCCGGCCGGTCTCGACGTCGCCACGCTGAACGGCGAACCCTTCGAGTACGGCCCGTTCTCCGAGGCCGGGTGGACGGGCCACCGCCACTTGGTCACGATGGGCCCCGGCGAGAGCGCTGTGTACCACCTCGAGTGGCCCTTGCCGCCCTCCCCTGCTCCGGCCACCGACGCGGAGGACGTGGTCGAGCCCACACCGGCAGGCTGGGAACAGCCCCTCGTGAAGCCCGAGACTCCGTCGGAGGGGCCGGCCGCCGACACCACCGACACCGGCCAGGCCGACGAGTAGAGCACTCAGCGACCGATCAGGCGGTCGAGGCGCTCGCGGCTCAACAGCCCGTCGCTCGTGCCGCGCAGGGTGCAGCACCAGCGGGCGCAGAACAGACCCCGTTCCACTGCGACCTCGAGGGGGAGCTCGTCGAGAACGAGGGCAGACCCGATTCCGGTGGCGAGGCTGTCGCCGGCACCGTTGGTGTCGACGATCGGTCGCGTCTCCCCCGTCACCGGGTCGGCGGGCAACTCGACCGGCGGCACCACCCACGACTCCTCGTTCCGCGGGACGACGAGACATCCGCGACCCCCCAGTCCGATCACGACCAGACGTGCCCTGCCGACGTCGAACACCCAGCGCGCATACCCCTCCGGATCGTCGAGGTTGCTGCCCGAGGCGAAGAGCAGATCCGCCCCTCTCACGAAATCGAGCCGGTAGTCGTCCGTCGGACCGGGTGAGTCCTGGACATCGACCAGCACCTCCACGCCGGCCTCGTGGGCGATCGGGAGTACCCGCCGGGTCCAGTCGGGGATGTTCACGTGGAGCAGACGCGCCCGCGGCACGAGTTCGCGCATCAGGTCGTCCGTCGGCGTGTCGACACCGTGCAGCCTCGCGTCGTAGAAACTCCGCCGTGACCCGCTCGCGTCGACGATGTTCACGCTGTGGGCAGTCGAACCGGACGTGATGAGGCCCGCGGTTCCGATGCCGTCGGCATCGAAGGTGTGCCGGACGAAGGCGCCGTCGGCATCGTCGCCGACCCGCCCGAGAAACGACGTCGTGTAGCCGAGCGCGGCGTAGCCGCGGGCTGCGTAGCCACCTCCCTGGCCGACCGTCTCGTGGACCTCGCAGAGCGCTCCTTCCGCCGCTGTCTCCCACCGCCAACCCTGCGGCGGGTAGGCCTGCGTGTCGATCCCCACTGCACCGACCACCAGCACGTCGGCATTCCGATCGGTCATCACCCGAGCAGTCTTGCCGAACGCCCCTTCCGCAGCACGGCGAGGTGGGCGCGGCTGAGCCAACTCTGAGCCAAGTCTGAGAATGCTGTCCGCGGCGGCAACGGCGGATCCGACACGGCCTCCGATCGCGATGGACCGGGCCCATCAACCCGCTCAAAGGCCGTGGTCGACCCCTTGTTCATGTGTCGATGCGGGACGCGCGTGGCACACTTCGGACATGGCGTGGTTGGTCAGCGGCGCACGGGTGCTGGCATCCGCCGAGGTGGCCGAGACCCGTTCGGCCAGACGGAAGGGTCTGTCCGGTCGCGCCTCGGTCGACGGGGCCCTCGTCATTCCCGACTGCAGATGGGTGCACACCCTCGGGATGAAGTTCCCGATCGACGTGGCCTACCTCGACGAAGGTGGCCGGGTGGTGAAGGTCGAGTGCCTGAAACCGCTCCGGATGGGATCCCCGGTCAAGGGCGCCCACACGGTCGTCGAGGCCGAGGCGGGGGCCTTCGGGCGGTGGGGGCTCCGTCACGGAGACCGGGTGGAGGTCCGGCTGTCCGACGGGGACCCGCCGACAGGAGCGTCGTGAACGCGGTCCCGACGGGGACGCTGTGGTTGGTCGCCACCCCGATCGGGAATCTCGGCGACTTCTCTCCACGGGGGACCGACATCCTCGGCTCGGTCGAGCTGCTGTGCTGCGAGGACACCCGCCGCACGGGGGTGCTGCTCCGGCACTACGGGCTCCGGGTTCCACGCCTCGCCGTGTGCAACGACCACACCGAGGTCGCCTGCAGCAGGGACGTTCTCGACGTCTTGGCGACCGGCGCCGACGCGGCCCTCGTGAGCGATGCCGGCACGCCAGGGGTGTCCGACCCCGGCGAGCGTGTGGTGCGGGCGGTGCTCGACGCCGGACACCCGGTAAGTGCTGTCCCCGGTCCGAGCGCGGCGATCATGGCGCTCACCATCAGCGGGCTGTCGACTTCCAGGTTCGTGTTCGAGGGCTTCCTTCCCCGCAAGGGCCGGGAACGCAGCAGCCGCCTGGCCGACATCGCCGCGGAAGTCCGCACGACCATCGTCTACGAGGCACCGCATCGCATCGAACGCACACTGGTCGACCTGCGCGAGGCCCTCGGAGCTGCTCGAATGGTCGCCGTGACACGCGAGCTCACGAAGCTGCACGAGGAAGTGACGCGTGGGCCCCTCGGAGAGATCGAGGTCGGCCAGCCACGCGGCGAGTACGTCGTGGTGATCGAGGGGGCGCCGACCGACGACGCGATCGCCGACGACGACACCGTCCGACTGCATCTGCGCGAGGCCCTCGATCGCGGGGCCAGCACTCGCGACGCCGTCGCCACCGTCACCCAGGCCACCGGCCGGTCCAAGCGCGAGGTGTACGACCTCGCGGTGGCGCTACGGGATCGGGAGACCGGCTCGTGACCGGCTTTCTCTCCGTCGCCGGTTCCGGCCCGAGCGCGGCGTTCTTCGACCTCGACCGCACCCTCATCTCGGGCTCGTCGGTGTTCGTGCTGGCGATCCAGGGCCGCAAGGCCGGCATGATCCCGACCTCCGAATTCGTGCGTGACGCCACCGGCGCAATTCTGTTCAAGCTGTTCGGTGCCTCCGACGACACCACCGACGAGGCGAAGCGACGGATCCTGAAAGCCGTCACCGGGGTCCGCCAGAGCGAACTGCAGGCCCTGAACACCGAGATCATCCCGCGACTCCTGGCCAAGCTGCGCCCGGAGGCCCGTCGCCTCCTCGACCGCCACCGCATCGCCGGCCGCGACACCTTCATCGTCTCTGCTGCACCGCAGGAGATCGTCGAGCCGCTCGCCCTCTCCTTCGGCATGACCTCGGGGATCGGCACGAAGAGCGTCGTCGAGGACGGGGTGTACACAGGCGAACTGGACGGCCCCTTCTGCTACGCGGAGGGCAAGGTCGAAGCGATCAGGGAACTGGCGCAGTGGAACGGGTACGAGCTCGACCAGTGCTTCGCCTACAGCGACTCGGTGAGCGACCTCCCGATGCTCGAGGCGGTCGGTCACCCGGTCGCGGTCAACCCAGACAGCAAGCTCGAACGCCACGCCCGCGAGCACGGTTGGCCGATCGTGATCTTCAGCCAGCAGACCAAGTCGGTGATCCGCCGCACCGCCGGCGGCGTGGTCGCCAGTGGAGTCGCCGCCGGAAGCTTCGCCGCCGGCATCGCCCTCGGCCGCAGAACCGCCACCCCCACACGCCGCTGGCGATAGGTGTCCATGGCCCTGCCGGCGATCGCCAGCAGGTAGCCCCCGTTGGCGTTGCCGCCGATGTCCCGACCCTCGTGGACGTGAGCGCCGTCGCGGCCGTTGCCCAGCGGTGTGACGGCCGTGGCCATCTCGAACAACCGATCCATCGGATCGACGATACGGACCGGCACGGCCCGCGCAGAACTCCCCCGAGCGTCGGGGCGCCGGGTCGGTAACGTGCACCGTCGTGACCTCGTTCTACGCGACGACGCCGATCTACTACGTGAATGCCGAGCCCCACCTCGGCCACGCCTACACCACCATCGTCGGCGACGCCCTGACCCGCTGGCACCGGCTGCTCGGCGACGACGTCACGTACCTCACCGGAACCGACGAACACGGCCTCAAGATCCAGCAGGCGGCCGACGACGCCGGCGTCACGCCGCAGGAGTTCACCGACTCGATCGCACCGAAGTTCGCCGCTGCGTGGGAGCGGCTGGGCATCGCCAACGACGACTTCATCCGCACCACCGAACCGCGCCACAAGGCAGCGGTCACCGAGCTGCTCCAGCGCTGCTACGACGCCGGCGACATCGAACTCGACACCTTCGCCGGGAAGTACTGCGTGGCCTGCGAGGAGTACTACGCCGACGAGGAACTGCTCGACGGCGACAACTGCCCGATCCACCAACGACCCGTCGAGTACTTCGAGGAGGAGAACTACTTCTTCCGCCTCAGCCGCTTCCAGGACCGCCTCCTCGACTGGTACGCCGCCCACCCCACCGCGATGAAGCCCGAGCACCGCGGCAACGAGGCGCTGGGCCTGATCCGGGGCGGGCTGCGCGACTTCTCCATCAGCCGCACCTCGCTGGAGTGGGGGGTTCCGCTTCCATGGGACCCCGCCCACGTCACCTACGTGTGGTTCGACGCCCTCACCAACTATCTCGCCGCGGTCGGCTTCGGTGACGGAACCGACTCGTACACCCAGCGCTGGCCGGTCGACTACCACCTCATCGGCAAGGACATCGTGCGCCAGCACTGCGTGTACTGGCCCGCGATGCTGATGTCGGCCGGCGTCGAGCTGCCGAAGGGCTGGGCCATCGGCGGCTGGCTCCTCGTCGGCGGCGAGAAGATGAGCAAGACCTCGGGAAACGTGGTCGACCCGCTCGACCTGATCGACGACGTCGGCCTCGACGGCTTCCGCTACTACGTCCTCGCCGACACCGCGTACGGCGCCGACGGCGACTTCTCCTACGAAGGGCTCGTCGGCCGCTACAACTCCGACCTGGCCAACAATCTCGGCAACCTCGCTGCCCGCGTCGCCACCGTCGTGGGCAAGAAGTGCAATGGCATCGGCACGGCCCCGGCCGCCGACCCCCTGCGCGACGTGATCGAGAGCGGTGTGCTGCGCG
>CBFCWZ010000255.1:0-5442 GCA_965601935.1 uncultured Ilumatobacteraceae bacterium | reverse complement strand
AATCAGGCGTTATACGCCCCGAAGGGCTTGAGGATCTTCGATCCTGCGTATAACGTGGGGTCGAGGACGCGTCACGAACCGTCCGCGAGCCACACGACAGCCACGGTTGGCAGCCGTCAAGGGCGAGACATCGGCCCCGTGTCGGGATCACCCACGTCACCTCCAACTCGATGACCGCAACGTCGTCCTGGTTGACGAACCGCTCGGACATGCGCGCGAACCCTCGCTCGGCCCTGCTGCTCGCACGGAGGTCGGCGACCTCGGGCCGAAGTCGGAGACGGTCACCCGGATAGACCGGCGCGACGAAACTGAGCTCGATGCCCAGCCCGCCAGGCAGCAACGCGATCTGATCGCGGACGATGCCCTGCAGCGACAAGTTGCGCAACGCGAAGGAGAACGGCCCCGGCGCAATCACGCCGTCCAGGCCGATCGCTCGTGCCGCGGCATCATCGCGATGCATCGGCTGCGGGTCGAACCGTTCAGCGAAGGCGAGCATCTCCTCCCGCTCGACAGTCACGGTGTCGCCCCAGAACGTCGCCCCCACGTCGAGATCCTCAAAGTAACGAGTCACCATCGCTCACCCCCACGTCCGAGACCAACTGCGGGGAGGTCACGGTGTGAGAGCCGCATGTCGCAGACCCCGCCCTGCCAAAGGGCGTCCCGCAGCAGGCACTTCGGGGATGGATAGCTGTCGTGTTGTGTCGCTGGTCAGTCCAGCTTGCGTCCCGCGTCATCTAGGGTGAGCGCAGCCGCGCCGCGGCCTGAGGGAGGGCGCCGTGACCGACGTAGGAGAGCCGTCGCAGGAGCGAATCGGGTGGTGGGCGCGGCTCAGGCGGTGGTGGGCCGGCAAGGATGGCGACCCGCCGACGGTGCGCGAGGCCGCCCCACCGGACGCGAACTGGGAGACGAATCAGCTCTCCCCCGAGACGAGGCGGGTCGGCGTCGCCTGCAGCGGCGGCGGAATCCGGTCGGCGAGCTTCACGCTCGGCGCCCTCCAGGCGATCGATGAGTCGACCGAGAATCACTGCGGTCTCGACGAGGTCGACTACGTCGCCGCCGTATCGGGTGGCGGCTACACGGCGGGTGGTTGGGCCGTCACCAGCGACGCGAATCGGCCGTCCGCGGGTGGTCCGCAGCCCGAGCCACGGATCTTCGCGCAGGGCTCACCGGAAGAGGAGCGGCTCCGCCGTAACTCGTCGCTCGTGCCGAACATCCGGACCGGCGCCGCTGCGTTCGGTCGGACGACGATGGGGTTGGCGGTCAATCTGCTCCTCCTGTGGGGGTTGATGATCGCCGTCGCTGCGCCGGTGGGCTGGATCACGTCAGCCCAGTTCCTCCACCCTGAGCTGCGGGCCCGGACGCCGCTCCTCCAGATCGAGCAGCAACCGCGCACCGTCAGGAGCACCAGCTTCCCCGCCGAGAACGAGGTCCCCGAGACGATCAGGTTCGAGGAGATCTCGGACTTGCCCTGCTCGACCGGTCTGTGCCGCGCCTGGAAGGTCGTCGGCCTCGACTGGACGACGCCCGAAGTCGCGAAGACCGAGCTTGACGGGGACTCCGAGACGGTCTTCCCGCCGCTGGTCTGTGACCTGAACACTCCCACACAGATCGTGCTGGATGCTGGCGTGTTGTCGATCGCCCAGCAGCCCCGAGTCATCCTCCCGACCACCGATGAGGAACTCGCTGAGCTGCGAGCTCAGGCCGCCGGCGCGCAGGAACCGGGCAACACCGAGAACGCCTGCGCAGAGATCGACCCGGACGTCGAGGTGATCGAGAGCGGGGGTGCAGTCGACGAGTCGCCTGCCCTTTCCGTTGACCGGCAGCCGGAACTGTCGATCCGCGACACCGCGGCGACGGAACCGACGAAGGATCTGCTGCGCGTCGACAGTGACCCGGTGATCGCTCAGCGGTCAGGTTTCTCGGGCCGACCGCCGGCTACGCACTCCTCGGCGATGCATGCGGCAGCGGTCGTTACGGTGAGCGTGGCGTTGCTGGCCGGGCTCCTGCGGATCATCTCCCGACCGACCACGGCGGCGGCGACGCACCGCTGGCGTGTAGTCGTGCGGGTGGCGTCCGCCGTGGCGGCGATCGCCGTCACGTTCATCTACGTCGTGCCGTGGATCATCGTCTCGGTGCCCCCGTTCATCCAGGACCTCCCGTCCTGGTTGCCGATCCTCGGGGGCGAACAGCTCAGCGGATCCAGTCTGGTCAACACAACTGCAGTCGCCTTCCTGCTCACCCTTGTCGAGACCGGTCTTCGGCTGTTGCGGAGCCCTGCCAAGAAGGCCATCCGCAGGTGGCCGATCCGGGTCGCCCGGGTCGCGACCGTGGCCTTCCTCGCCCTCGTGGTGATCGCCGTCCTTGCCGACATTCTGCAGGTGGCCGCAGCGAATGGCCCGCGCGGCCATCTGTCGGACTTCATCCTCCAACCCACGTTCACCGCCGAGTTCGAGTTCTTCGGCTACGAGGTGCGCTTGTCGGTGAGTGACATCGGCCGGTGGCTGATCGTGTTGTTCCTGTTGTGGGTCTGGAACCGGGTCGCCGACGCCCACTCGTGGTCGCTCTACCCGTTCTACAAGCGGTGGATCAGCCGGGCGTTCGTGAGCGCGCGTTCCGACCGAGTTGTGAACACCGACCCGAAGATGCCAACCGCCCCGACCCCCTCCGAACCGGTCAACTTCGCCCAACCGACGCGCTGGGTCGGGGACCCGCCGAACGAAGACGACGTCGGCCTGTGGGCGCGTCTCGGCTCACCCACCGGCGGCGCCCAGCTCATCACCTGCTGCGCGGTCAACCTCCACGACACCAACGCCGCACCTTCGGGCCGCAAGGCCGGCACCTTCGTGTTCTCCTCGGACCACATCGGCGGTCCCGACGTCGGGTGGATGAAGACGAAGGACTACTGGGCGAAGCTCCCGCACAGCCGCCGCAAGGACCTCACCGTGGTCGCCACGATGGCGATCTCCGGCGCCGCCTTCAGCCCCGGCATGGGGAAGATGTCGATGGGACCACTGGGCGGGCTGATGGCCCTCGTGAACGCCCGTCTCGGCGTGTGGGTGCCGCATCCGCGCGCGGTGGCCGAGCTCCAACAACAGCAGCAGTGGCGGGGTCGTCCGGGATGGGTGTGGTGGTTCCGCGAGGTGATCCAGCGGTTCAACTCGAACGCCCGCTACCTCTACGTCTCCGACGGCGGACACTGGGAGAACCTCGGCGTGATCGAGCTGCTCCGCCGCGGGTGTAATCAGGTCTACGTGATCAGCGCCGCCGGGGATGGGGTCGACGGGTTCTCCACCGTGGGCGAGGCGATCGCCCTCGCCCGTGAGGAACTCGGCATCGAGATCGAGGGCCTCGACCTCGACGACTTGCGCGCACCGCGCGGTGAAGCCGGTCCGGACGATCACGTGCTCGTCCACTCCGACGGCACCACGACGCGGTTCGCCGAGCGCAGCTTCAGCGTCGGCACGCTGCGGCGGGTCGGCACGCGGAAGCCGTACGGAGTGATCGTCGTGGTCGAGGCGAACCTGTCGAGGGGAATGCCGTGGGACGTGCAGGCGCACGCCGAGAAGCACAAGGAGTTTCCCAACGACTCGACCCTGAACCAGTTCTTCGACTACCGCCAGTTCGAGAGCTATCGGCGTCTTGGCCAGCTGCAGACCTCCCGCGCCCTGGCCAAGGTTCCCGTTGACGTGGCCGAGACCGATCCCGCCACCCTGCTGGAGAACGACGACTGGCCCGACGAGTTCCACGGCGACGGATCGGCCGCAACCGGAGAGCCCACGGCCGGCGCGTAGACGTTCCTGGACTCTCCGGCGACGGCGTCTGGACGAGTCGGGGCCCCTGCCGCCGCAGGAGGCTCGTGGCGCTTCGCGAGCGCCACAACCAGGGCCCTGGGGTTTGCCACCTGACCTCAGCCGGCTCGGTGGTGCGCCAACCCGCTCGCATGGCCGACGCGCCCGCTCGACTTCGGCCGAGTCGCACGTTCCATGATCTGAGCTGGTCGGTGCGGAGAACGCACCCGAGGGTGCCACCTATCGATTCCTCTTCGGGTCAAGGGGTGATGTCGGAAGGTGTCGGGGCGCGCAGGATCGTCCCCTTGCCGTGGTGTCGGGTGGGGTCGTAGCGTCGGGTGTCGGGTCCGGGAAGTGACGTGTCCGAAGAGCCGGCCGTTCAAGATGGTGAGCCGGTCACGCTGGAGTCAGAGTCGTTCCCGGGTGTCCTCCCGTGCCGCCCACTTGAACGTCAGCGTCGGGCGTCGGCGGCGGGGTGCCGGTCGACGATGTCACCTGAGAGAGCGGGTCGATCATGATCTTCGGTCGTGCCAGGGGAGTCCAAGGTCTTTCCAGCCCACCCGACCTTGCCGAGTGGACCTGCCCCAAGTATCAGCTCGGTGGGACACCCTGGCACGGCCGATGAGAAGGTGACACCTATGAAATGGATCGGCAAGCTTGCCCAGACCGCCGCCGCGCTGTGGATCCTCAACGTCTGGTTCGTGCGCTTCAACAAGGACACCGGGTATCGCGGCGGTGACGCCAAGAACATGAAGCAGGAGTTCGCCGTCTACGGGCTCTCCGAGACGGCGATGTACGCCGTCGGGGCAACCAAGGTCGGCCTCGCCACGACGATGCTCGTCGGCCACGCCGCACCGCGAGCCGTCCGGCCTGCCTCGATCGGTCTTGCGGCGTTCATGTTGGGCGCGATTGTGATGCACATCCGTGCCGGTGACCCGGTGAAGCGATACCTCCCTGCGCTGTCGGTGTTCACGCTGTCGACGATGTCGGCTGCGCTCAATCGCAAACCACATGCCGACACCACAATCGCTGCCTGATCGACCACCTGCACGCTCGATCATCACCGGGTGTCGGGCCGGTCATCATCGTCGTCGAGTTCCCCACTTCCGTCCCGCCGCCGGGCCACACGCCGTGCACAGCGGTGTGCTGACCAATTCGGGATCGCGGCATACCCGGCTGATCGGTAGGCGGCACGGTAGTGAACAGGTAGCAAGGCGGGATGCGGCTACCGGGCAGCCGAATTCCACCCGTGCGGCTCCACGTCACTCGCACGCCGTCGATCTCGAGCAGGTCTCGTCACTCCTCCGACAGTGGACTCCGGCCCCGCCCCAACAACGGGAATCGTTGCCGCCTCTCCGGCAGCGTCGGCGCATGGCCGGGCCGGAGAGACCGCACGGTTTGTCCCGTCAGTCGTTACCGCGGCACGCAGTGCCGGGCGTACCCGGAGGCGGGAACACCGGCCCCACGCCATCCACATAGGACACCGGTTACCGACATCGACACCATCGAGATGGTGGACAACAGGATGGTCCCGGACTACGACATCATCGGCGCCGGCGAGATCCTGTCACAGGCTTTCGACACGCTGACCGTGTGGATCGTCACCCTCGAGGACGTCGGCCAGGTCCGGGTGAGGGCGGTGGCCTGGTTCGAG
>CBFCWZ010000254.1:0-5443 GCA_965601935.1 uncultured Ilumatobacteraceae bacterium | reverse complement strand
CGCCAGTTTGCCAATGTTGCCGGCATGACCCGCACCATCAACGGCATCGCCGAACTGAAGACCCTCGTGGGCGAGCACCTCGGTTACTCCCCCTACGTCGAGATCACCCAGGAGCAGGTGAACACGTTCGCTGACGCGACCGGTGACCACCAGTGGATCCATGTCAACGTGGAGAAGGCCAAGGAGGGCCCCTTCGGCGGCCCGATCGCCCACGGCTATCTCACGCTCTCGCTCGGGCCGATGCTGGCACCGCAGGTCTTCACCGTTGCGGGTATCTCGATGGGCGTCAACTACGGCACCGAGAAGGTCCGGTTCCCGGCGCCGGTCCCGGTCGGCGCGAAGGTGCGTCTCGGCGCCACGCTCCTGGCCGTCGACGACGTCCCGGGTGGCGCCCAGGTCACACAGGAGTTCGTCTTCGAGGTCGAAGGCGCATCGAAGCCCTCCTGTGTCGCGCAGGTCGTCTTCCGCTACTACGAGTAGCCCACCGACGAGCCGGGTGAATCCGGCGGGGGTGCACGGGGCCATCACAGCTCGGCGACCCGCCCGTCGTCCGCGACCGGCCGTTCTCGTGGGCGTAGGTCACCGATCGCACCCGCCGGTTCACCAACCATCTCCGGGCGGTCGGGCTCCCGTGCAGGTCGACGAGATCGTCCGCTCACCGTCGGGCAAGGCCGACCGAACGCGGGGCCCGCAGCGTGGCCCGGGCCGACTGAGCCCGGGGGACGAAACGACGACCGGGTCGCGTAGGGTGACCACCGAACGCGACACGGCGGAGGAGGATCAGGACCATGGGACTGCTCGACAAGATCAAGGGCGAACTGGTCGACATCATCGAGTGGATCGACGATTCGAGGTCGACCCTCGCCTGGCGGTTTCCCCGCTACCAGAACGAGATCAAGAACGGCGCCCAGCTCATCGTCCGCGAGGGTCAGAAGGCCGTGTTCGTGTACCGCGGTTCCCTGGCCGACCAGTTCGATCCCGGCAGCTACGAGCTGACCACCGAGAACCTGCCGATCCTCTCCACGTTGCAGGGCTGGAAGTACGGCTTCGACAGCCCGTTCCGCAGCGAGGTCTACTTCATCAACACCCGCCCGGTCACCGACATCCGGTGGGGAACACCGCAGCCCGTCACCGTGCGCGATCCCGACTTCCAGATGGTCCAGGTTCGGGCCAACGGACTCTGCGTCGTGAAGATCGACGACGTCGAGATCTTCCTGAAGGAGGTCATCGGCACCGACTCGGCCGTCGAAGCCGACGAGTTGACCGAGTTGCTGCGGCGGGTCATCACGATGGCTTTCTCCGACCTGGTGCTGTCGACCGGGCTCGGCGCGATCGACCTGCAGGGCCGCCAGGTGGAGCTGTCGGGCCGGCTGCGCGACTTCGTCAATGAGCGGGTCGACGACGAGTTCGGGCTGCACGTCACCGAGATCACGATGAACGTGTCGTTGCCCGACGAGATCACCCAGGCGATGACACGGGGAGTCGCCAAAGGGGTCGAAGCGTCAGGATTCGTCGAGAACGTCGACCTGGGCAAGTACCAACAGGCCCAGGCCGCCGATGCGATGCTCGCAGCAGCCGAGAACGAGGGCGGCTCGGTCATGGGCGACATGATGCAGATGGGCATGGGCGTCGCCATGGCGGGCCAGATGGCCAATCAGATGGGCGGGATGACCGGCCAGACCCCGCAGCAACAGGCCGCCCCGGCTGCAGTCGCACCCCCGCCGCTGCCCGGGCAGAAGATGTTCCACGTCGACCATGGGGGCCAGGCCGGAGGCCCGTACAACATGTCGCAGATGCAGGCAGGCATCACCAACGGCCAGGTCGTCGGCACCACACTCGTGTGGGCGCAGGGAATGGCCAACTGGGCACCCGCCCAGACCGTGCCGGAACTCCAGGCCCTCTTCGCCGCTCCGCCCCCCATGCCCGGGGCGACGCCACCGCCGATGCCTCCGGATCCGCCGACCGACGGCTGACGTCGTCGTGACCGACCAGAACCCCACCGACGGGGAGGTCCCGGCGCCTCCACCACTCCCCGACCCCGGAACCGTTGGCGCGCCACCGCCACTTCCCGACCTCGATCCGTTCGACGCGCCACCCCCGCTCCCCGACCCGGACGCACCGGCAGCCGAAGTGGCCGGCGACGACGTGGACGACGACGGGAGGGCGATCTTCCACGTCACCGAGGAGACCCGCACGTACCCGTGCGAGGCCTGCGGTGGCGAGCTGCACTTCGACATCGAGACCCAGATGCTGAAGTGCCAGCACTGCGGGAACACCCACACCCTCGAGGAGGTGGAGGGAGTCGTCGAAGAGCGCGACCTCCGGGCCGCTCTGGCGATGATCCGCGACGGCGAGGTGACGCGGACGTCGAGCTTCCTCGAGGACGAGAAGGAGATCGTCTGCCAGAACTGTGGCGGCCACACGACCTTCACGGGCAGCCTCACCGCCGATCGCTGCCCGTACTGCGCCACCCCCATCCAGCGCGACGACGTCCACGGCGCGCCCGAGCGGCTGCCGGTCGACGGTGTACTCCCGTTCCAGATCGCCGAGGACGATGCGGAAGAACGGATCCAGAAATGGATCAAGAGCCGCTGGTTCGCACCGTCCGAGTTCAAGAAGTACCACCGCACGGGCGCCTTCACGAGTGTCTACATGGCGTATTTCACGTACGACGCCCGCACGATCACCAAGTACCGCGGACAGAGGGGCGACTACTACACCGTCACGGTCGGCAGCGGCGAGAACCGGCGCACCGAGACCCGCATTCGTTGGCGGTCGGTGGCAGGCGTGGTGCACAACCGTTTCGACGACGTGCCCGTGTTCGCCAACCAAGGATTCGACCACGACCGGGTCACGGAGCTGGAGCCATGGCCCACTCAGTCGGCGCGGTCGTACTCCGCGGAGTACGTGGCGGGGCATCTCTGTCGAACGTACGACCACGACGTCGAGGAATGCCTGCCACGGGCGACCGGCCGGATGGAGGAGTCGATCCGTACCGACATCCGCCGCGACATCGGTGGCGACCAGCAGCGGATCAGCTCGATGAGGATCAACTGGCAGGACATGAGCTACAAGCACCTGCTGCTGCCGATCTGGCTGCTCACGGTGATCTACCAGCAGCGCCCGTTCCAGGTGTACATCAACGGAGTCACCGGCGAGGTCCACGGCCAGCGCCCCTACAGCAAGGTCAAGATCGCCATCGCCGTGGTTCTCGCGCTGATCGTCGCGGTCGCCCTGATCGTCGCCTTCACGGCGAGTGGCGGGGGCGGCTCCGGATGATCGTGTGGATCCTGCTGCTCCTCGTGCTCGCGGTGATCGGAGGGTTCGCGATCGCTCTCGGCATGATGAGCCGCCGCGACTTCAAGAAGCAGAACCAGGTGGTCCCCGGCGTCGAGTCGGCGGCACCCGCGGCCTGGGCAGGGAGCCACACTCCCGAGGCCCGGCTGCACCGGCGGCTGCGGGATGCGGTCACCGCCGCCCACACCGCTGCCGACGTGTCGGACGCTCCGCTCGACGCCGCCATCGCCCGCATCGATGCAGAAGCGATGGCACTCGACGAACGCCTCGTCGCTGCGGCGGCGCTCCCGTCCGCCCACCGCAACGAAGCCGTGGGCCGGCTGGAACCGCTGGTGGCCTCGTTGGAGGGGACGGTCGTCGCGCTGGTCGAGCGGGTCTCCACGACAGGTGGTCCGGCCGAACTGACCGAGAAGACCCTCGACGACACCGACATCGCCCTGGAGGCATTGGCACGGGCGCGCGAGGAGATCGAGCAGATCGATCGAGACAACAGGTAGTCGGTTCGGCGGCGTAGCCTTCGTCGCCGTGACCGAGACCGACGACGCGTCCACCCGTTCCTGGGACACGGAGCAGTTGCCCGAGGGTGACGAGAAGGTCACCGCGGTGCGCGAGATGTTCGACGCCATCGCCCCCCGCTACGACACGTTGAACCGGATCATCTCGCTGCGCCTCGACGTGCGGTGGAGGAAGAGAGCGGTTCGGACGCTCGACCTGCAACCGGGCAGTGTGGTGTTCGACCTGGCCGCGGGAACGGGCGACATGTGCATCGACCTCGCCGCCCACGGGTTACGGCCGATGTCGTTCGACCTGAGCTACGGGATGCTGGCTGCCGACCGCTCCGGCGCTCCGCGGGTCCAGGGTGACATCCTGCGCCTGCCCGCCCCGGACGGGAGCGCCGACGGGGTCACATGCGGCTTCGCCCTGCGCAACCTGGCCGACCTCCCCACGTTCTTCGACGAACTGGCGCGCGTCGTTCGGCCGGGCGGGCGAATCGCGCTCCTCGACGTCGGCCGACCGCAGAACCCCGTGATTCGGTGGGGCAACGACATCTACTTCGGCAAGATCGTCCCGTGGATCGGCGGGCTGCTCTCCGACGACGCCGCCTACCGCTATCTCCCGAAGAGCGTGTCCTACCTGCCCGAGCCCGAGGTGATGACACGGCAACTCGCCGACGCCGGGTTCACCGACGTGGTGCACGAGCCTCTCACGTTCGGCCTGACCCAACTGCTCACGGCGACCCGTTCCGACGCGTGATGAAGGCCGTCACCCGTCCGCTCTCCGAGTTCACGGACGAGGTGCCCGACCTGAACGACGTCGCCCGCGGGGACGGGTACCTGTTCGTGCAGGACGGGGCCGGGTTCGCCGGCCGCGGAGTCGCCGCACGGTGCAGCGCCGACGACAGTGTTGCGCTCCTCGCCTCGATCGACCACGACTCCACCGTGGACGGAGCCGAGCCGGTCGCGCTCGGAGGCGTGCCGTTCCTCCCCGGTGCACCGGGAAACCTGGTCGTTCCCGAGGTGACGGTCCGCAAGGCCCGCGACGGTCGCGTCTGGGTCACCGCCGTCGGCGACGCCGACGTCGGTGCAGCCATCGCCTCTGGTCCCGATCCGGTGCCGGTCGCCTCTGCCTATGAGATCCGGCCCGCCGTCGATGTCGGCACCTACCTGGCCGCCGTCGCGACGGCACGCGACGCCGTCCGCCGAGGCGACCTGACGAAGGCCGTGATCGCGCGGCCCATCGAGGTCGCGGCCGACCACCCGATCGATGTCCACGCCGTACTTCGTCGGCTGAAGGCATCCTTCGGGTCGAGCTACCGCTACTCGCTCGACGGCTTCGTGGGGGCCACACCGGAACTCCTGGTGTCGCTCGACGGCCCCCTCGTGCGCTCCCACCCGCTCGCCGGCACCGCGCCCAGGACGGGAGACGTCGGGAACGACACCCGGATCGCCGAGCGCCTGATCGCCAGCGTGAAGAACCAGGTGGAACACCGCATCGTCATCGACGTGGTGCACGACACGCTCCTGCCCTGGGCCAGCTACCTCGACTGGGAGCCGGAGCCATCGATCGTGACCGTCGCCAACGTGCAACACCTC
The DNA here is from genome assembly GCA_965601935.1 of uncultured Ilumatobacteraceae bacterium. Taxonomy (GTDB): domain Bacteria; phylum Actinomycetota; class Acidimicrobiia; order Acidimicrobiales; family Ilumatobacteraceae; genus CBFCWZ01. Next base: position 53 of record CBFCWZ010000254.1, on the reverse strand, counting down.
GGGACCCGGATGGAGGGGATGCTGTCGCAGCCCGGCCCGACGGTGATCGAGCT
>CBFCWZ010000253.1:0-5474 GCA_965601935.1 uncultured Ilumatobacteraceae bacterium | reverse complement strand
CGCACCGCGTGGCCGGAGATCGCGTTCCGGCTGTCCTGCTACGTGATGGTGTCAGACACCGCTTCAGCTTTCAGCTTTCCGCTTCAGGTTCTGGCGAAGCTGCCGCGCACATCCGAAGCGGCATCAGACACCTTGAGCGCCGCGGATGAGGCGGCCGGGGAGGGCGCCGGTTGGTTCGCCCTGGTGGTAGGTCTCCTCCCCGGCGACGATCGTGCTGACCCAGCCGTCGGCGCGCTGGAGGAAGCGGCGACCACCGGCGGGCAGGTCGTGCACGATCTCGGGCTTGCGGAGGCGCAGGTTGTCGAAGTCGATCACGTTGAGGTCGCCGCGGTAGCCGGCGTCCAGGACGCCCCGGTCCTCGAGGCCGACCGTGCGGGCGGTGTCGCGGCAGTGCCGCTGGACGAGGAACGGCAGGTCGATCCGGCCACGCTCCCGGTCTCGTCCCCAGTGTTGGAGGAGCGTCGTCGGGAAGCTGCCGTCGCAGATGGTGCCCACGTGGGCGCCGCCGTCGGCCAGCCCCGGAACCGTGTGCGGATGGGTGAGCATCTCGCGGCAGCCGTCGAGGCTGCCGTCGACATAGTTGAGGAACGGGAGGTAGAGCAGGCCGTGTCCGTCACCGGCCAGCATCACGTCGAGCGCCAACTCGGCGGCGGTCGTTCCCTCGCGTTCGGCGCGGGCCGAGAGCGAGTCGTTCGGATCCGGCTCGTAGTCGGGTTCGTCCGCCATCTCGAAGAGCAGGTCGAACCTGCCGATGAGCCCGCCGCCGAGCTTGTCCCGACGCCGCTCGGTGTTCTCGGCGAGGAGCCGGGCGCGGACGTCGGGGTGGCGGAGCGCGGCGACCTGTGACCCGAGCGGCTGGTCGGCGATCTCGCGGTACGTCTCGGTCGCCATGAACGGATTGAGGGTGCACTCCAACCCCAGGATGATCCCCACCGCTCGCGGCGCGACCTGGCCGGTCATCTGAAGGCCGTCCGCGTTGGCTCGGCTGAGAAGGTCGAGATGGGTGCGGAAGGCGTCGGGGACCATTGGGTTCCTGGCGATCGAGATGGAGAGCGGCCGGCCCGACCGTTCGACCATGCGTCGGAACGTGTCGAACTCGGCGTCGGGGTCGAGGAGGTCGGACACGACCTGGAGCACACCCGTACCTGCCGCTCCGACTCCTTCGGCGATCCCGATCAGTTCGTCGGGTGCGGCGGTGAGGGTGGGTGTGTACTGGCCGGTGGAGGTGCGGTGGTTGCGGGTACGGCTGGTGGTGAAGCCCAGACCCACGGCCTCGATGCCCTCTCGGGCCAACTCGGCCATCGCCGCGATGTCGGCAGGTGTGGCGTCCTCGTGGTTGGCCCCGCGCTCGCCCATCACGTGGAGGCGGAGGGCGCCGTGGGGCACCTGCGCGGCGACGTCGAGGTCGTGGGGGAGCGCGTCCACCGCGTCGAGGAACTCACCGAAGCTGTTCCAGTCCCAGGTGAGGCCCTCGTGGAGCGCGGCGCCCGGGATGTCCTCGACCCCTTCCATGAGTTGGACGAGGCGGTCGTGGTCGGCGTCATGGACGGGAGCGAAGCCGACGCCACAGTTGCCCATCACCACGGTGGTGACACCGTGCCACGAGGACGGCTGGAGCCGTTCGTCCCAGGTGGCCTGGCCGTCGTAGTGGGCGTGGATGTCGACGATCCCGGGGATCACCAGCGCGCCGTCGGCATCGATCACACGGTGCGCGGGTTCCCGTACCCGGCCGACCTCGGTGACGACACCGTCGTCGATGGCGACATCGGCGGTCCGCGGCTCGCCCCCCGTCCCGTCGATCACGGTCCCCGCGCTGACGATCAGATCATGCATGCGGAGAGTCTCTCACCAGACGCGCCGACGGGATGGTGTCAGGGAGGTCAGCGGAGAGGGAAGCGGGCTCGACGAACCGACTCGACGGCCGGATCCCTGACCAGGGACGACGAGCATTCCGGCCGAATCGCGAAACCCCAGGTCGTGCCCTCTCCGCGCGGTTCCCAGACACCCGTGTCAGCGTGCTGGTCGTTGCAGCACCTGCGGAGCTGCAACGGCAAGCTGCAACGGGTGTCTGACACCATGGGTGGTGATGGTGGAGGATTCCGAGATCGATCTCGATGTGTTGGAGGCGGTCGAGCGGCGCGTGTTGTGGCTGGCGACCCGGATGATCGACCACGCCAACCGTGAGCGCCCTGCGGGCGAGATCAAGGTGGGCGGCCACCAGGCCTCGTCGGCCTCGATGGCATCGATCATGACCGCACTCTGGTTCGGCCATCTCACGGGCGAGGACAAGGTGGCGGTCAAGCCCCATGCCAGCCCGGTGTACCACGCCATCAAGTACCTCACCGGCGAGTTGGACCGGTCCTACCTGACACGGCTGCGTGAGGTCGGCGGCCTGCAGGCGTACCCGAGCCGCACCAAGGACCCCGACGTGGCGGACTTCTCCACCGGTTCGGTCGGGCTCGGTGCCGTGGCGCCCCTGTTCGCCTCGATGGCCCGCCGCTACCTCGACGCCCACTTCGGGCCGGTCTCCGAGACACCGGCCCGCTTCATCGCCCTCGTGGGCGACGCAGAGCTCGACGAGGGCAATGTGTGGGAGGCGATCGCCGAGCCCGCACTCGCCGGGTTGGGCAATGTCACCTGGGTGATCGACGTGAACCGTCAGAGCCTCGATCGGGTCATCCCCGACCAGAAGATCAAGAAGCTGATCGACTTCTTCGACGGGGCCGGTTGGCACGTGGTCGAGGTGAAGTACGGGCGCCGTCTCACCGAGGCGTTCGATCGACCCGGAGGCGAGGCTCTCCGCGCCCACATCGACGCGATGGAGAACGAGCGATATCAGTCGCTGTTCGCCCTCCGGGGCCCAGCCTTGCGGGAGAGGTTCGTCGAGGGTGCCGGCGACGAGCTGCGGGCTGTGGTCGATGACATCCCCGACGGCGAACTCGGGCCCCTGGTGACGAACCTGGGCGGTCACGACCTCTCGTGTCTCCTCGACGCCTATCGCGACTGCGACGAGGTGGGTGACCGCCCGAGCGTGGTCTTCGCCTACACCATCAAGGGCCGTGGTCTGCCGATCGCGGGCGACCCGTTGAACCACGCCGCGCTCCTGTCGGGAGAGCAGATCGAGGAGCTGCGCGAGTCACTCGGCCTCACGTCCGAGACGGAGTGGGACCGCTTCCCGTCCGCCTCACCCGAGGCGGCGATGTGCGGCGAGACGGGCGGAGAGCTGAACAATCCGGTCATCCCGCCCCGGCCGGAACTGCCGATCCCCGCGGAGACGTCAGTGCTCACGACCCGATCGGTCAGTACACAGGAGACGTTCGGGCGGATCCTCACCTCGTTGGCGGCGATCGGACCCGTCGCAGAGCGGATGGTCACCACGTCGCCCGACGTGAGCGTGTCGACCAACCTCGGTGGCTGGATCAACAAGATGGGTGTGTTCACGGCCGAGGACAGGCCCGACTATCTCGGCTCCGACCGGCTGCTCAGGTGGGAGCAGGGCACCACCGGTCAACACGTCGAGCTGGGCATCAGCGAGATGAACATGTTCCTGGCGCTGCACGCGTTCGGCCTCGGCCACGAGTTGCACGGGCAGCACCTCCTGCCGATCGGCACGGTCTACGACCCGTTCGTGTGTCGAGGGCTCGATGCCCTCATCTACGCCCTCTACAACGGAGCGCGTTTCGTCGTCGCCGGGACCCCCGCCGGCGTGACACTGGCTCCGGAGGGTGGCGCCCACCAGTCCTCGATCACCCCGTCGATCGGGCTGGAGTTGCCCGGCCTCACCTATGCCGAGCCCGCGTATGCCAGGGCGCTCGACTGGCTGCTGTGCGATGGCTTGCGGCGCCTGGGCGAACCCGACGGCGACTCGCTCTACGTCCGCCTCTCGACGCGGCCTGTCGACCAGGCGCCGTTCTCCACGGCCGAGGAGAGGTTGGGACGGTCCCGGATCGGGGCCGACGTGCTCGCCGGCGCCTATCGGCTCGTCGAACCGGCCACCACGGACGTGATCCTCGCGGCGTGCGGCCCGGTGCTCCCCGAGGTCGTCGCCGCGGCGGCTCAACTCGAACAAGAGGGCGTCGGTGCTCTGGTGGTCGATGTCACGAGCAGTGACCGCCTCTACCGGGGCTGGCGTCGCAGTCAGCGGGACGCGGCCCGGGCGGCGAGCGGTGCCACATCACCGCATCACCTCGAGTCGGTGCTGGCGCCCGAAGAGCGGTCGGTGCCGATCGTGACGGTGCACGACGCCAGCTCGCACCATCTCGCCTGGCTGGGCGGGGTCTTCGGTCAACGCACGGTGCCGGTGGGCGTCGACGGGTTCGGGCAGTCCGGCAGCATCCACGACCTGTACGAGGAGTTCGACTTCCTCCCCGGACAGATCGCCAACGCGGCGTTGCTCGCGCTGGCGTAGGGCGGCGTCAGCCGATGAGCGCGGGGAGTTCGACGCCGTCGATCCGCTCGCGGGCCGCCTCGAGCGCGTAGCCGGGGTCGACGTTGAGCTGACCGGCAGGGACGACCGTGACGTTCCGAAGGCCGAGGAAGCCGAGGAACTGGGTCAGCCAGGTGGACGCGAAGTCCATGCCGCTGCCGATCGGGACACCACCAGAGGCGACGACCACGTAGACCGGGCGGTCGGCGAGGAGGCCCTGAGGCCCCTCCTCGCTGTACTGGAATGTCACGCCCGCCTGAGCGACGAGGTCGGCCCACGCCTTGAGGGTGGCCGGTGGACCGAAGTTGTAGATCGGCAGGCCGATCACGATCGCGTCGGCCGACGTCAGCTCGGCGATCAGTTCGCCGGCGACCGTGAGTTCGGCGATCTGTTCGTCGGTGCGGTGCTCGTGGGGGGTGAAGACGGCCTGGAGCGTCGTCTCGGTGTACTGCGGAATCCCTTCGGCGAGGTCCCGCTCGATGACGTCGGTGTCGCCGAACCGCTCGACCAGTCGGGCCGAGAGTTCACGACTGGCGGAGCCGGCATGACGGGCAGATGTGTTGATGTGGAGAATCGTCATGGGCGGGAGGGTAGCCAAAGGAGCTTGTGATCACAAATATTCTGTGGACAACTATTTCGCGACTCCGGCCGTCTCCGGTTCGTGCATCGTCACGACCGCATCGCTCGTGAGAGGCGGGTGTGGATCGTTCAGCAACTCTTCTGCCTCCCGGCGATCGCGTTCGTCGAACGCACGCGTGCTGTGACAGAACTCGACCATGTTCCCCGATGGGTCGGTGATGTAGATGCTGATACAGAATCCATGGTCGACTTCGACGACACGATGACCGTGGCCGGTCCAGCGGACACGGTGGGCATCGAGATCCTCCCGCGTGGGTGCGTCGAAGGCGATGTGGTTCACCCAGACGGGGGTTCCGGCCGCCTCGTTGAGGTTGTCGTTGAAGTCGGTCCCGATCTCGTCGTCACGGAGATCCCAGAAGGCGATGAGGCCCGGCTCCCCGGACTGGTCGGTGGTTCCCGTCGAGTAGAA
>CBFCWZ010000252.1:0-5480 GCA_965601935.1 uncultured Ilumatobacteraceae bacterium | reverse complement strand
TTCCGCCGATCGCCGTCCGACGCCGGCCAGTCGACGGCGGATCAGACCGGTACGACGACGGCGGGTTTCGCCTGGTCGGCCTTGAAGCGCTCGTAGACGGCGATGAGTTCGCCGTCGGGGCGGAAGAGGGCCCAGGGGCCGTCGCCGTCCCAGGCGTCGAGGACACGGCCGTTGGCGACGAGGGCGGCCAGCTCGTCGTCGACGTCCACTGGGTCGAGGGTGGCCACCGCAGTGCCGACCGGAAGCAATTCGCACTCGTCGGGAGGCGCCGCCTGCTCGAGAGTGAAGTGGCCGACGCGGGTTCGCCGCAGGTTGCGGAGATGGGCTCCCCCACCCAGCAGGTGGCCGAGGTCGGCGGCGAGGGTACGGACGTAGGTGCCGGGTGAGCACTCGACGCCGATCAGGAACACTCCGTCTTCGGGGCCGGGGAACACGTCGAACGTGTCGATGGTGACGGGGCGGGGTGTCCGCTCCACCTCGATGCCCTCACGAGCCAGCTCGTGGAGACGCTTCCCGTCGACCTTGATGGCCGACACCATCGGCGGAACCTGTTCGATGTCGCCGACGAGGTGCGCGGCGACGGCAGCCTGCACGTCGTCGAGCGTCACCCCGGCCATGTCGTGGGTGGCCGTGACCTCACCGGCCGCGTCGAGCGTGTTCGTCTCGGTGCCGAGCACGACCTCGCCCACATATCCCTTGCGAGTGGCCTCGACGAAGCGCAGCAGCTTGGTCGCCTTGCCGACGGCGACCACCAGTACGCCGGTGGCGTCGGGGTCGAGAGTCCCCCCGTGACCGACCTGCCGCTCGTCGAAGCGCTTGCGCAGCATGCCGACGACATCGTGACTGGTGACCCCCGCCGGCTTGTCGACAACGGCAATGCCGTGGGTGACCGCGGGACGCTTGCGACGGGCCATCAGCCGTCGGCTGGTGCCCCGGGTTCGGGGCGGCCGTCGCGGTCGGCCTTCAGGATCTCGTCGATCCGTTCGGCCGATCGGATCACGACGTCGGGTTTGAAGTCGAGGATCGGAGTCTTCTTGGCCCGGATCTGGCGCGCGATCGACGACTGCAGCCGGACCCGGTGCTCCCCGAGCGCCTCGAGGATCTCCTCGTCACCCTCCTCACCGGACAGCGAGTCGTAGAACACGATCGCCCGGTTGAGTTCGGCGTCGACGTCGATGCTGGTGACCGACACGAAACTCAGGCGCTCGTCGTCGATGCGAACGAGTTCTTCGGCGATGATCTCACGCAGGGTCTCGCCCACGCGTGCGCTGCGCGGATACCGCTGCCCGCTGCTCCGACTGCGTCCTCGACGTGAACGGCCCATGCCAACTCCGATCTCTCCGGCCGGCTCCAGCCGGCCACCTCTGCAATTGTGTCCGGACTACGTGAAGTCGGGCGGCATGCGATTCGATCGCTTGAGTTCCGCCACGCCGGACATCGTGGCGAGCTTCTCGACCGCATCCCACAACTCCAGTGCCTCCGCTCCGCGCGGCGCCTTGGAGATGACGGGTCCGAAGAAGCTGGCCTCGTTCGGACGGCCGGGGTGGAACGTCAGAATCGGCGTGCCGACGTCGTCGCCGGTGCGGGAGAGCGAGAGTTCGGTCTCGGCCCTCAGGTGATCGTCGTGCGACTCGTCGTCGGCGTGCTCGACGTACGACGGGTCGAACCCGGCCGCCTCGAGCATCGACCGGTAGAACCCGACCGGGTCGGCGTTCGCCTCTTCTCGGCGGCGGTCCACGTGGATCGCGGTGCCGAGTGCCGTGTACCAACGGCCGACGGCCTCGGAGTCGTCCTCACCGAGCCGGATGGCGTCGGCGATGCGCAGACCCTGATGACCGAAGTAGTGGCCGGCGCGGTACTCGGGTGTGTACCAGTCGGCATCGGTCTTCTCGTTGAGGATCCACAGCGAGATGAACCGCCAGCGGACGCCGTAGTGGCGCTGGCCCTGTACTTCCACCACCCAACGGGAGGTGATCCAGGCCCATGGTCAAACGGGGTCCCAGAAGAACTCGAGTTCGGGGTCGGTCGCCGTGGACATGGAGCCTCTCGATGTGATCCGGATCAGGTCCGGGCGATCTCGACGTCGTCGTACGTCTCGATGAGGTCGCCCGGCTTCAGATCCTGGAAGTCGGACAGACCGATACCGCATTCGAAGCCCTCACGGACCTCACGGGCATCGTCCTTGAACCGCTTGAGCGAGCTGATGTCGCCCTTCCAGATGATCGTGCCGTCACGCAGGAAGCGCACCTTCGAACCACGGGTGATGACCCCCGAACGCACGTAGCAGCCGGCGATCGCACCGATGCGGGGGACACGGAAGATCTCGCGCACCTCGGCCTCGCCGGTGACGATTTCTTCGTACTCCGGCTCGAGCATGCCGATCAACGCCTGCTCGATGTCTTCGAGCAGCTTGTAGATGATCTCGTAGGTGCGGATCTCGACGCCTTCCTGGGCGGCCAGCTTGCGGGCCTTGCCGTCGGGTCGGACATTGAAGCCGATGATCGTCGCGTTCGTGGCCTGGGCCAGCGTGATGTCGTTCTCGGTGATGCCGCCGACGGCACGGTGGACGAACGACTGCTCGACCTCGTCACGGTCGAGCTTGCGCAACGACTCGGTGACAGCTTCGAGAGAACCCTGCACGTCGGCCTTGATGAGCAGGTTGAGCGACGCCTTCTCACCCGACTGGATCTGGGCGAAGATGTCTTCCAGCTTCGTACCCGTCTTGACCCGGGAGTCTTCGCGGAGGTGCCTGGCCTTGAGGCGATCCTCGCGGGACTCACCGACGGTTCGAGCAACCTTCTCGTCGGGGGCCGAGCGGAACTCGTCTCCCGCTTCGGGCACCGTGGAGAGGCCGAGCACCTGCACCGGCGTGGACGGGCCGGCGGTCTTCACCTGCTCGCCCTTCTCGTTGATCATCGCCCGGACGCGACCCCACGCTGCGCCGGCGACGATCGGGTCGCCGACGTTGAGCTGGCCCTTGTCGACCAGGATCGTGGCCACGGGGCCACGGCCCTTGTCGAGCTGGGCTTCGATCACGAGACCCTTGGCCCGGCCGGTCGGGTTGGCCTCGAGCTCCTCGAGTTCGGCCACCACCTGCAACTGTTCGATGAGGTCGTCGACACCGATGCCCTGTAGGGCTGACATCTCGACCACGATCGTGTCACCACCCCACGACTCGGGAACGAGTTCGTACTCGGCGAGCTGGGTGAGGACGCGCTGCGGGTCGGCGTTGTCCTTGTCGATCTTGTTGACCGCCACCACGATCGGCACATCGGCCGCCTTGGCGTGGTTGATGGCCTCGATGGTCTGGGGCATGATGCCGTCGTCGGCGGCGACCATCAGCACCACGATGTCGGTGGCCTGGGCACCGCGGGCCCGCATCTGGGTGAATGCGGCGTGGCCCGGGGTGTCGAGGAAGGTGACCGACCCGTTCTCGTTGGTGACCTGGTAGGCCCCGATGTGCTGGGTGATGCCACCGGCCTCACCTTCGACGACGTTGGCGCCTCGGATGTGGTCGAGCAGTGTGGTCTTGCCGTGGTCGACGTGACCCATCACGGTGATGACCGGCGAGCGCGGCTCGAGGCCCTCGTCGTCGTCTGAGTCGTCGAACAGCTTCTGGAGTTCGATCTCCTCCTCTTGGCCGGGCTCGACCAGCAGGATCTCGGCGCCGACCTCGAGCGCGAACAGCTCCATCTGCTCGTCGGCGAGGGTCATCGTTGCGGTGACCATCTCGCCGTTGTTCAGCAGGAAGCGGACCACGTCGGCCGCCGTGCGGTTCAACTTCGGAGCGAACTCCTGGGCCGACACACCGCGTTCGATGATGATCTCGCCCTCGGGGACCGGGGCATCGGACGACGTGTACGCAGTGTGCTGAGGCTGCAGCTCGTCCTGATCGCGCCTGCGGCGACGACGGCCGCTACGACGGGGAGGACGACGCTGGCCACTCGGCCGCGGACCTCCACCGGGGCGACCGGGGCCACCACCGGGGCGACCGGGGCCACCACCGGGACCACCACCGGGGCGATAGCCACCGCCACCACCACCCGGACGAGGACCGCCGCCAGGCCGACCTGCACCGCCCCCGCCACCGGGACGGGACTGCGGGCGGGCGGAACCAGGAGGCGGCGGAATGGGCTTGCCCGACGGCGACAAGGGCCGGCCGGGGGGCGGTGGGATCGCCTTACCGGAAGGTCCGACAGGCGGCGTCGGGGCAGACTTCGCTGCCGGGCTGGCGGGTGCCGGGGAATCGGTCGCTGGTGGGGTGGAACCCTCTGGTGGACGGCCACCGACACCGGGGCGGGCACTCGAGATGACCCTCGCCGGCTCGACCGCAGCAGCGGCGGGGGGCGGGGTCGCAGGTGCCGGCGCCTCGGCGGCGGGAGGGGGCGTTGCCGGCGTCGGGGTCGGAGCGGACGGGCGCGGGGCGGGCGGGGGCTCCTCGGCCTCGGGAACCGACGGCTCGGGCTCGGGAGCGGGGGGCTCCGCGGCAACAGGTTCCGGTGCAGGTTCCGGTGCCGGCTCGGGCTCGGGCGCCGGCTCGGCGACAGTCGGCTCGGGTTCGGGCGCGGGCCGCTCGGGTTCGGGAGCGGGCGCCTCGACCTGCTGTTCGGCCTCGGGAACCGGAGCTTCCACGTCGTCGGCCTTCTCGGCCGGCTTCTCCTTGGCGGCGACCTTCTTGGCGGCCGCGCTCTTCTTGGCCGGGGCCTTCTTCGCCGACTTCGGCTCTTCGGGCTGCTCGTCCCTGGTCAGACCGTCACGCGTGGCGCGCCGGCGGACCATGTCGGCGTACGCCTCCTGGAGGGAGGAGGACGGCCCCTTGGCCGCCACACCGAGGACACCACACAGGTCGAGCACCTCGGTGTTGGTCATCCCGAGCTCTTTTCCGAGCTCGTGGATCCTGATCTTCTTCGCTGGCACGCTTCGATTCAACCTTTCCCAGTCGTCATTCCCTCAGCCGCCGCCGAATCCGTCATCGGTTCGGCGCGGCGCCGTCCACGCGGCGAGACGGCCCCGCAGGGTGTTTCGTTCGTTCTCGTCGAGTGATCGCCGCCAGGCCCGCTGGAAGCCACCGGCGCGTAGTGCCTGCTCCAGGCACCCTTCGGCGACAGCATCGCCGCGGCGGCAGAGCCAGGCCCCGCGACCGCTGCTCGGACCGTCGACCACTGGTTCGGCACCATCGGTGACGCGCACGAGCGCGGCGACCGGACGCTTCGTCCGGCAGCCGACACAGCTGCGCTCCGGGTTCGACGGTGCCATGTGATCAATCGACGCGGTCCTCTTCTGCCGGTGTGCCCTCGCCGGCATCGGCCGGCTCGCCGGAGGAGGGAGCCTCTTCGTCCCCAGCCTCTTCGGCAGGGGCTTCTTCGGCAGCAGCCTCTTCGCTCGCAGCCTCTTCGGCAGGACCCTCTTCGCTCGCAGCCTCTTCGGCAGGAGTCTCTTCGGCAGCAGCCTCCTCGCTCGCGGCCCCTTCGGCAGGAGCT
>CBFCWZ010000251.1:0-5545 GCA_965601935.1 uncultured Ilumatobacteraceae bacterium | reverse complement strand
TCCCTGGGCTTCCACATCCCCACCATCGGCGAGATCCCCGACCATGTCGAGGGCGGTCGGGACGAACCCGGCCGTCTGCGGACTCAGACCCTCCCCGAGCGAGAGGTCGTGGGCGGGGACCTGCACGAGGAAGGCGGGTGGCACGTTCAGGCCGAGACGCTCGGCGAGGCCGAGCAGGGCACCGGGTGTCGAGTGGTGGGAGTCACCTGCGCCCGACAGCGGTTCGACCGGGACGGCCGTCACCGCACTCACGGCGACCGAGGCATCCACGAAGACGACACGCTCCGATGCGCTGATCGGTTCGACCAGTTCGGGCACCAGTTGGGTGGTGACGATCACCGCCACGTCGCCGAGCGAGCGCGCTTCGTACTCCTCGGCGACGTGACGTCCGACGGCGTCGTCGCGACGCAGGTCGCTGCCGACGCCGATGACCAGAGCGCCCGACACGGCGTCAGTCGCGGCGGGTCTCCGACAACACGTTGCCGGCGTTGTCCTCCACCGTGACCACCATCGGCATCTGGCCGATGGCGTGGGTGGAGCAGGAGAGACAGGGGTCGTAGGCGCGGATCCCTGCCTCGATCCGGTTGAGGGTGGGCTCCGGGATGTCCGGGCCGTCGACGAACTCCTTCGCGATCTCGAGGATCGTGGCGTTCATCCCCAGGTTGTTCTGGCCGGTGGCGATGATCAGGTTCACGTCCTGCACCACCCCGTGCTCGTTCACCTCGTACTCGTGGAAGAGGGTGCCGCGGGGCGCCTCGGAGACCCCGACGGCGCGCCGCCGGTTCATGTTGCCCGTGGCCCGCACGTAGTGGTCGGTGATCATCGGGTCGTCGAGCAGCGGACCCATCCGTTCGAGACAGCAGATGATCTCGATCAGGCGCGCCTCGTGGTAGTGGAACGACGAGAGGGCGATGCCGCCCACCCGCCCCCGGAAGGCGGCGAGGGCCTCGTCGGCGAGGGGAGTCCCCATCCGCTCGGCCATGTTCACCCGGGCCAGCGGACCGACGCGGTAGAGGCCATCGGTGACGGGCGCACCCTCTTCGACGTGGGGCTTGTAGTAGGGCGACTTGAGGTAGGAGTCGCGGTTGGTGGCCTCACCGAAGTAGTCGCGGTACTGGTCGGGTTGGATGCGGTCGGCCACCACGTTGCCCTCGGCGTCGATCACCTTGAGGTGGCCGACGTGGTGCTCCCACGTCCCCTCGTCGTTGGCCATGCCGAGGAACAGGCTGGGGAACTGCCCGAACGAGTCGATCTCGCGCTGGAACCCCTCCATCACCGACCGGTACAGCTCGAGCGAGTCGAGCGCGGTCTGCAGAGCCTCGGGCAGGTCGGCGCGGATCTGGTCGCGCCGCTCCTCCGAGAGCGGGTTGGCCACGCCGCCGGGAACGATGCCCGGAGAGTGCACCTTGCGTCCGGCGATGGTCTCGAGGATCCCCTGACCGAACGAGCGCAGCCGGATGCCCCGTCGGGCGGGGTCGGGATGCTCGGCCATCAGGCCGAACACGTTCCGGGTCGCCGGGTCGGCCTCGAAACCGAGCAGCAGGTCGGGCGCACTCAGATGGAAGAAGCTGAGCGCGTGCGATTGGGTGATCTGGCCCAGGTTCACCAGCGTGCGCAGCTTCACCGCCGTGTCCGGCGGGATCACGCCCATCAGCGCGTCACCCGCCTTCGCCGAGGCGAGCAGGTGGCTGGCCGGGCAGATCCCGCACGTGCGGGCGGTGAGGCTCGGCATCTCCGACACCATCCGCCCGCGGCAGAACTCTTCGAAACCGCGGAACTCGGTGACGTGGAAACGGGCGTCCTCGACGCTGCCGCCGTCACCCAGTTGGAGGGTGATCTTGGCGTGACCCTCGATTCGGGTCACCGGGTCGATCATGAGGTCAACGCGCATCGTCATCACCCGAACCTGATGTCGTCACCGCGGTAGGCGGGGAGGGAGTCGTCGAGGATGTCGAGCAGCGTTCCCCGAATCCGGTCGGCATCGGGCGGGCAACCGGGCAAGAACACCTCGACGTCGATCACCTGGTGCAGGGGGAGCACCTTCTTCAGCAGTGGCGGCACGATCCCCTCTTCGTCGGGCACCCCGCCCGCCTCCCGGTCGACTCGCTCGATGTAGACCCGCTCCAGGATCTTCTGCGGGTCACCGAGCGGGTTGCGCATCGCCGTGACGTTGCCGGTGACGGCACAGTCGCCGAACGACACGACCATCTTGCTCCGCTCCCGCAACTGCACAGCCAGCTCCCGGTTGTCCTCGTTGGCGATGGCCCCCTCCACGAGACAGAGATCGACCCCCTCGGGGAACTCCTTGACGTCGGCGATCGGGCTGTAGACCACCTCGACCCGTTCCACGAGGTCGAAGAGGAACTCGTCCATGTCGAGGAACGACATGTGGCAGCCGGAACAGCCGCCCAGCCACACCGAGGCGAAACGCACCTTGTCAGTCATCGCAAGCCTCCGGAGTGATCCACTGGTGGTCCTCGCGGGCGCTCACCAGGCGGGCGACGAGGTCGGGCTGGTGGCGCATCTCGCCGACCGCGCTCCCCTGGTAGTGGAGCGAACCGGTCGGGCACACGGCGACGCACTTGCCACAGGCCGTGCAGCTGACGGCCTCGCCCCACGGCTTGCCGAGCTCGGCGACGAGGTGCGCATCGCTGCCGCGCCCGGCCACGTCCCACACGTGGGCCCCCTCGATCTCGTGGCAGACCCGCACACACCGGGTACAGAGGATGCAGCGGTTGGGGTCGGACACGAAGCGGGGGTGGCTGGCGTCGAGCATCCGCAACGGCGACTGCTTCTCGAACCGGACATGGTCCATGCCGCTGTCGACGGCGGCGTCCTGGAGTTCGCAGGCACCGTTCGACACGCACACCGCACACACGTGGTTGCCCTCGGCGAAGAGCAACTCGAGCAGGGCCTTGCGGTGACGGTTGATGCGGTCGGAGTTGGTGGTGACCTCCATGTCCTCCTCGACCGGCAACGCACAGGCCGGGCGGAGCTGGGGCTGCTCGGCGACCTGCACCACACACAGGCGGCAGGCCCCCACCGCGGAGAGACCCTCGAGGTAGCAGAGCGCGGGGATCAAGATGTTGTTGCGGCGGGCCGCCTGCAGCACCGACTCGCCCTCGAAGGCCTCGACCTCGCGGCCGTTGATCACGATCTCGACGGTCGGCCGTGACTCACGCATCGGTCGCCTCCTTGCCGCCGAGGAGTTCCTCGTACTCGGAGCGGAAGTAGTGCAGCGTGCTCACCACCGGGTTCGGAGCCGACTGGCCGAGCCCGCACAGGCTCGTCTCGCGCACCACGGCGCACAACTCGTCGAGCAGGGCGAGATCGTCGACGTCGGCGTCGCCCGTGCAGATCTTGTCGAGCAGACCGTGGATCTGCACGGTGCCGGCCCGGCACGGCACACACTTGCCGCACGACTCGTCCATGCAGAACTCCATGAAGAAGCGGGCCACCTCGGGCATCGACACGCTGTCGTCCATCACCACCAGGCCGCCCGACCCCATGATCGAGCCGAGTTCACGCAGCGACTCGTAGTCGACCGGGGTGTCGAGGAACACCGCAGGAATGCAGCCGCCCGAGGGTCCGCCCGTCTGGGCGGCCTTGAACTCGCCGCCGTCGGGGACACCTCCGCCCATCTCCTCGACGATGGTGCGCAGGGGGATCCCCATCGGCACCTCGATGAGGCCCGTGTGTTCGATCCCGCCGGCGAGGGCGAACACCTTCGTGCCGGGGCTGGCGTGGGTGCCGATCGAGCGGAACCACTCGGCGCCCTGCTCGACGATCTTCGGGATGTTGGCGAGTGTCTCGACGTTGTTGATCATCGACGGCATCCCGAACAACCCGGCTTCGGTCGGATAGGGCGGACGCAGCCGCGGCGAGCCGCGCTTCCCCTCGATCGAGGCGATCAGGGCGGTCTCCTCACCGCACACGAAGGCCCCGGCCCCGATCCGGACCTCGACCTCGAAGCTGAAGTCGAAGTCGAGGATGCGCCGCCCCAACAGGCGGTTCCGGCGTGCCGCCCGGATCGCGCGGTCGAGACGCTCCACCGCCTTCGGGTACTCGGCGCGGACGTAGATGTAGCCGCGGGAGGCGCCGGTGGCGTAGGCGGCGATCGCCATGCCCTCGAGCACCCGGTGCGGGTCGTCCTCCATCACCGTGCGGTCCATGAACGCCCCGGGGTCACCCTCGTCACCGTTGGCGATCACGTACTTCTGCTCGGACTCCGCACCGGCGAGCAGGGCCCACTTGCTGCCGACCGGGTACCCCGCGCCACCGCGGCCGCGCAGCCCGGACCCGCGGATCTCCTCGACCACCTGCTCGGGGGTCATGTCGGTGAGGGCCTTCTCCAGCGCCGAGTAGGCGCCGTGGGCAACCGCCGACTCCAGCCGGTCGGGGTCGATGATCCCGGCGTTGGTCAGCACGACGCGTTCCTGCAGGGCGAAGAACGGGAGCCGGTGATCGAGCACGTGCTGCTTCATCGGCGTGCGCTCGCCGATGTGGGAGCTGATGATCTCGCGGCCGATGTCCTCGTCGACCAACTGGTACATCGTTTCCTCGTGGCCACGCTCGAGGACACGCACGAGCGGCCCTTTGCTGCACATGCCCATGCAGCCGGTGGGGTTGAGCTGGATGTCGCGCGACTGGCCGCGGCTCTCGATCTCGTCCTCGATGGCGTCAAAGGCGTTCTGGGCTCCGGCGAGTTGACAAGCCGTGCTCGTGCAGGCCTTGACCCGCCACGGGTAGCGGCTACGTGCCTCGAGTTCCAGTTCGGCGACCGCGTGGAGATCCATCGGGGTGGCCATCAGGCACTTCCCTCGACAACGAGATTGATCGAGTCGACCATGTCGTCGGGCTGCTCCTTGCCGAGGACCTCACCATCGAGGACCACCACCGGCGCGAGACCACACGACCCGAGGCAGCGTGCCGTCCGCAGTGTCATCCGGCGGTCGTCGGAGGTGCCCCCGGCGGCCACGTCGTAGTGCTGGCCGACCCGGCGGACGATCTCGTCGGCGCCCTTCACGAAACACGCCGTTCCGGTACAGACCGTGCACGAGTGGTCGCCCGGCGAGGTGAGCTCGAACAGGTGGTAGAAGGTCGCCACGCCGTAGACCTGACTCGGCGGAAGGCGGAGCCCCCTGGCCACGTAGAGCAGGACGTCCTCGGAGAGGTAGCCGAACACGTCCTGGGCGGTGTGGAGGATCTCGATCAGTTGGTCCTGCTCGAAGCGGACCCGCTTCATCCGCTTGTCGATGACCGCGAACCGGTCGTCGCCAGAGGGGTGGGTGGAGTCGGTGGTGCTCATCGTTGTCATCAGTCGGGCAGCCCTTCCCTCGGACGCGGCTCACTGCATGCTCGCCCCCGACGACCGACCGCCGACAGGGCACGAGGTCATATGTCGTGTGGGTCCTTGATCCCCCGACCCAGGCGCGCGACTGTAGTTCTCCCCCAGACGGCCCGAGTCCGCCTCACCCGGCCGATGCCGATGGGTACGCTTGTTCACATCCAGGTGTGGAAAACAAACGGTTGTTCTCCACAGCGC
>CBFCWZ010000250.1:0-5577 GCA_965601935.1 uncultured Ilumatobacteraceae bacterium | reverse complement strand
GATCCTGGCCGCGATCCTGCTGAAGCTCGGCACCTACGGCTTCGTGCGCATCGCGATCCCGATGTTGCCCGAGGGCGCCAAGGCGTGGGCTCCCGTCATCGGCATCCTGGCGGTGATCGGCATCATCTACGGCGCCATCTGTTGCCTCGCCCAGACCGACGCCAAACGGCTCGTCGCGTTCTCGTCGGTGGCCCACATGGGCTTCGTGATGCTCGGCATCTCGACCCTCACCGAGTTCGGCATCAACGCCGCCGTGTTCGGGATGGTCGCCCACGGGCTCATCACCGGGATGCTCTTCTTCGTGATGGGGTCGGTCAAGCACCGGTACCACACCCTCGAGATCAAGCGGCTGTCCGGAATGCTCGTCCAGATCCCGCGCATGGGCTGGATCCTCGGCTTCTGCGCCATGGCCTCGCTGGGCCTGCCCGGCCTGGCCGGATTCTGGGGCGAGTTCCCGGCGATCCTGTCGGCCTACAGCCCCAACTTCGGTCTCAGCGAGCCGCTGTTCCGCACCCTCATGGTGATCGCCGCGGTCGGCACCGTGCTGGCCGCCGGCTACCTGCTCTGGCTCTACCAGCGCACGTCGTTCGGCGAGCCGAGCGAAGAGTTCTCGGGCCACGGTGACGGCGGTTCGGTCGCCCACTCGCTGAGCGCCGCCGCCAACGACGACGAGCACGCCCACGACGACATCGTCGACGTCCAGCCCACCGAGTGGATCGCCTGGACGCCCTTCCTCGTCGCCATCCTCGTGTTCGGCGTGTACCCGAACCTGATGTTCAAGGTCATCGACCCGGCCGTGACCGCTCTGGTCTCCCAGCTCGGAGAAACACTCGGCTGATGCTCGCCTCTCTCTTCTCGACGGTGCTGGCGCAGGCCGATGACTGGGTCTCCCCGGTCATCGACTGGCACGCTCTGGCCCCCGAGATCGTTCTCGTCATCGGCATCAACGTCGTGCTGCTGATCGACCTGTGGCTCCCCGAGTCGAAGAAGTGGGCGATGGCCACCACCGCCGGCTTCGTCGTTCTCGGCGCGCTCATCCCGGTCGTCACGCTCGCCGTGGTCGGCGACGACACCCGCTCGATGTTCGACGGCCGCTACGTGGTCGACGAGTACGCGCTGGTGCTGAAGGCGTTGTTCCTGCTCGTGGCCTACATCGTGATCCTGATGAGCCAGAACGAGCTCGAGGAGGGCGGCTACTACCAGGGGGAGTTCTACGTCCTCATGCTGGCCAGCGTGCTCGGCATGGTGATGATGACCTCGTCGCGCGACCTGGTGAGCATCTTCGTGGCGCTCGAACTGCTGTCGATCCCCGCCTACATGATGGCGGCGTGGAGGAAGCGGGACGAGAAGTCCAACGAGGCCGGCGTCAAGTACTACCTGCTCGGCGTGTTCGCCTCGGCGATCCTGCTGTTCGGGATGAGCTACCTGTTCGGCACCACCGGGTCGACCCTGCTCACCGACATCGGCGCATCGCTCGCCGACGGTGACCTGCTCGGCATGGAGGTCGTCGGGGTGGTGTTCGTGGTGAGCGGTCTGGCCTTCAAGGTGTCGGCCGTGCCCTTCCACACCTGGGCACCCGACACCTACGAGGGTGCCCCCACGCCGGTCACTGCGTTCCTCTCGGTGGCGTCGAAGGCGGCCGGCTTCGTGGCCCTGGTGACGATGCTGTTCGTCGGATTCCCGAGCGCCTCCGACGTGTACGGGCCGCTCATCTGGGCGCTCGCCGTGCTCACGATGACGGTGGGCAACGTGATGGCGCTGCGCCAGACCAACATCGTCCGCATGCTGGCCTACTCGTCGGTCAGCCAGGGCGGCTTCATCTTGATGCCCCTCGCCTACGTGGGCGACCCCGACGCCGGTGGCGCCGCCCTCAACGCGGTGGTCGTGTACCTGCTCATCTACGCCCTCACGAACCTCGGTGCATTCGCCACGGTCATCGCGGTGTCGCGCAAGACCCACTCCGGTGAGATCTCCTCGTTCGGCGGTCTGATCCACTATGCGCCCGGCATGGCGGTGGCGGTCACGATCTTCTTCGCCTCGCTGGCCGGCATCCCGCCGCTCGGCGGCTGGTTCGCCAAGTTCAACTCGTTCCGTGCGGTGCTCGAAGCCGACACCACGTCGGCCTACGTGCTGGCTGCCATCGCCGCGGTCAACACGGTCATCGCCGCGGCGTACTACATGCGGGTGCTGCGGGTCGTGTGGGTCGAGGACGTTCCGGATGGCGACATGACGCCGGTCAACCCGCCGGCCCCCATCACCGCCGCCCTCGGTATCACCGCCGCCGGCACCATCCTCCTCGGTGTCCTCCCCGGCCTGGTCTCCCGCTTCGGTGATGTCCAAGACCTCACCGGCGCCCTCGGCGGCTGACCCCCGCGCCGGACCGGAGCCGTTCTCGTGAGCCTCTTGCGCCGTCACGGCGCAACATCCACACGAGATCGCCGATGACGGAGGAGATCCGGGCAGCAATCGAGCAGGAGGGGCCGATCCCGTTCGAGCGGTTCATGGACCTCGCGCTGTACGGCGAACATGGCTTCTATTCGACCGGTGGGAGCGCCGGCCGCCGCGGTGACTTCATCACCTCGCCCGAGGTGGGCCCGTTGTTCGGTGCGGTGCTGGCGAACTGGCTCGACGCCGAGTGGAAGCGGCTGGGACAGCCGACGGAGTTCACCGTGGTCGAGGTAGGCGCGGGCCCGGGAACGCTGGCGCGGTCGATCGTCGCAGCGACACCTCGGTGCTCGGAGGCTCTGCGCTACGTGACAGTCGAGCTGTCGGCCGCTCAGCGGGAGCGCCACCCCGAGGGGGTCGACTCCCGGGCGGATCTCCCCGCCGACCCGATCACCGGTGTGGTCGTGATGAACGAGTTGCTCGACAACCTCCCGTTCCGGCTGGCGGTGTTCGACTCCGGCTGGCGCGAGGCATTCGTCGGGCTCGCTGCGAACGGCATCTTCGAGGAGCAGCTCTCCGTCCCGTTCGACCCCGTCCCGGCGGTTCTCCCGCCGAGCGCTCCGATCGGTGCACGAGCACCGCTCACGGATCGTGCCCGCTCGATGATCGCATCGGCGGGGAGGCTCGTCGAGGCCGGGTCGGTGCTCGCCATCGACTACGGATTCCCGTTGACGGCAGAGTTCGCCGTCCGGCCGTGGCGGGACTGGCTGCGGACCTACCGCGGTAACGAGCGAGGCGCCCACTATCTCTCGGACGCAGGGCTCCAGGACATCACGATCGACGTTCCGTTCGACCAGCTCCCCGAACCCGACGCGGTGCGCTCCCAGGCCCAGTTCCTCCAGCTCCACGGCATCACCGAGCTGGTCGACGAGGGTCGCCGGATCTGGGACGAGCAGGCGGCCCGCCCGGGTCTCGAGGCGATGAGGATGCGCAGCCGCATCAGCGAGTCCGAGGCCCTCCTCGACCCCGCCGGCCTCGGCGGGTTCCTCGCCGCCACGTGGATGGCATAGCGCCGGCCTCGTGTGGATCCTGCGCCCTCACGGCGCACGAGGTTCACGAGTTCGTCGGGGGCGGCGGGGTCGGGTGGGCGCGCCTACGATCGGCGGCATGTCCGACGAGGGGAACCACGACACGATCGACGCGCTGATGGCGGAGAACCGCACGTTCCCGCCGAGCGAGGAGTTCAAGGACAATGCCCTGGTCGCGGGCACGTTCCTGTACGACGAGGCGGCCGAGGACGACGAGGGGTTCTGGGCCCGCCAGGCGGGTGCCATGGTCGACTGGGCCGAACCGTGGGACACGATCCTCGAATGGGAGCTGCCCTACGCCAAGTGGTTCGTCGGCGGCAAGCTCAACGTGGCCTACAACTGTCTCGACCGCCATGTGCTGACGGGCAAGGGGGACAAGGTCGCCTTCCACTGGGAGGGCGAGCCGGGCGACACCCGCACGGTCACGTACCAGGACCTCCTCGACGAGGTGTGCCAGTTCTCCAACGTGTTGAAGGACCTCGGCGTCGAGAAGGGCGACCGGGTCAACATCTACCTGCCGATGATCCCCGAGGCGGCGGTGGCGATGCTGGCGTGCGCCCGCATCGGTGCCGCCCACAGCGTGGTGTTCGGCGGGTTCTCCGCGCAGTCACTCAGCGATCGCATCAACGACGCCGAGGCGAAGGTGCTCATCACCGCCGACGGCGGCTACCGCCGTGGTGAGGTGTTCCCTCTCAAGCCCACCGCCGACGAGGCAGTGGCCGACACCTCCACGATCGAGCACGTCGTGGTGGTGAAGCGGGGCGGCAACGACGTGGAGATGGTCGAGGGACGTGACGTCTGGTACCACGAGCTGATGGAGGGGGCGTCGACCGACTGCCCCGCCGAGCCGATGGACGCCGAGCAGCTCCTCTTCCTGCTCTACACGTCGGGGACCACCGGCAAGCCCAAGGGCATCATGCACACCACCGGGGGCTATCTGACGCACACCACGTTCACCCACCGGTACGTGTTCGACCTGCACCCCGACGAGGACGTCTTCTGGTGCACCGCCGACGTGGGCTGGATCACCGGCCACAGCTACATCGTCTACGGCCCGCTCTCGAACGGGGCCACCCAGGTGATGTACGAGGGTGTGCCCAACTACCCGGGCAACGACCGCTTCTGGGAGATCGTCGACAAGTACGAGGTCACGATCTTCTACACCGCCCCCACTGCCATCCGGACCTTCATGAAGTGGGGGGCCGAGGAGCCGGCCAAGCACGACCTGTCGTCGTTGCGGGTGCTCGGCACGGTCGGGGAACCGATCAACCCCGAGGCGTGGATGTGGTACCACGAGAACATCGGCGGCGGGAGCTGTCCGATCGTCGACACGTGGTGGCAGACCGAAACGGGGGGGATCATGATCAGCCCCCTGCCCGGGGCCACCACGACCAAGCCCGGCTCTGCCACGTTCACGCTCCCCGGGGTCACCGCCGAACTGGTCGACGACGAGGCCAACCGGGTCGACGTGGGGGGCGGATACCTCACTCTCACCCGGCCGTGGCCGGGGATGCTGCGCGGCATCTGGGGCGATCCCGAGCGGTTCGTCGACACCTACTGGTCGCGCTTCCCCGACCGCTACTTCGCCGGTGACGGCGCCAAGCTCGACGAGGACGGGTACCTGTGGCTGCTGGGTCGCGTCGACGACGTGATGAACGTGTCGGGCCACCGCATCTCCACGACCGAGGTCGAGTCGGCCCTCGTGTCGCACCCGTCGGTGGCCGAGGCCGCCGTGGTCGGGGCCACCGACGACACCACTGGGCAGGCGATCATCGCCTACGTGATCGCCCGCGGCGGCGTCGACGTCACCGTCGAGGAACTGCGCAGCCACGTGGCCGAGGAGATCGGCGCCATCGCCAAGCCGAAGACCATCTACGTCACGCCCGACCTGCCGAAGACCCGCTCCGGCAAGATCATGCGCCGCCTCCTCCGTGACGTCGCCGAGGGCCGCAACATCGGCGACACCACCACCCTCGCCGACGCCAGCATCGTCGACGAACTCCAAGCCAAAGCCAACGCGTCGCCAGACGACTGACCCGCAACCGGTGTCAGACACCTGTTGCAGCTTCGTGTTGCAGGTTGGTGGTCGTTCGTGGAAGGCGTC
>CBFCWZ010000249.1:0-5579 GCA_965601935.1 uncultured Ilumatobacteraceae bacterium | reverse complement strand
ATATTGAAGGAGATGACCTTCCCCTCAGCGTCGACCACGACGGTCGACTCGTACGTCCTGGAACTCACCCTGCGCGAGGACACCGACGGCAACGGCTGGACGGACGGCGCGGAGGACTCGATCGGTCTGGACACCACGTTCAGCGCCGGCGACTTCGACGACGACTGGACGTTGATCAGCGCGCCCCTGTCGTCGTGGTTCGACCGCGGCACCGGCGGCAACGGCGTGTTCGACGGTGCCGTCGACGAGATGGTGATCGTGTTCGGCGGCGTCGAAGGCGGCGCGACGACCGACATCCTCATCGACGTCGACGAGATCACCTTCACCTCGGGCGGCCCGGCCGGCTTCGAGCAGGTCGTCTTCGACGACATGGAGCACGGCGACCCGTTCAGCAACGGATGGTTCGCGTTCAACGGTGCGGTCGGGGGCGGCGGGATCGCCCCGAACAACAGCGACCTGCCCCCGGTCGACGGCGGCGCGTTCTCCCTCGAGACCGGCTGGGGCTCCGGTAACGTGCCCGGCTTCTACGGCGGCTTCGGGCGCACCTTCCCGTCCGACCTGTCGGGCACCGAGTACTTCAACTTCTGGATCAACCCCGACGCCGGCCAGGACTACGTCCTCGAGATCAACCTCCAGGACGACGACAACGTCGACAACGCGATCACCCCGCCCGACGACGACGAGTTCCAGTTCAACTGCGTCGTCTCGCCGACCGGGCCCTGTGCCACCAGCGGGGCGGGATGGCAACAGGTGTCGATCCCGCTCTCCGACTTCTTCGACGACAACTCCTTCCTCTTCGGAGGCAACGGCGTGCTCGACCCGATCCCGGCACCGGACGGCAACGGCCAGCTGATCAACGTGGTGATCGCCGTGATCGGCAACGACACCGGCGACGGGAGCTCGACCGACGTCAACTTCCGCACCGACTTCTGGAACTTCACGACGGAGCGGCCGGGCGCACCCGACCCGACGACGGTCATCGACGACTTCGAGTACGGGGGCGACCTGCCGTTCGGCGGCGCGCCGTGCCCCGCCGGCGGACTCCCGCTCGGCTTCTGCACGTTCAGCGGCGGGAGCCCGGTGTCGTTGGAGAACCCGGCGACGCCGCCGGCACCCGAGCTGCCGGCGGTCGGCACGCCGAACCGCGTCATGCAGCTGAACGTCGACGCCAGCGCCTTCGCCGGGTTCATCCACGGCTTCTCGAATCCCCCTGCGCTCGACACGTGGATCCCGCAGGACTGGTCGACCAGCGAGGGCATCTCGTTCTGGATGTACGGGCTGGGGACCGGCAACCAGCTGTTCATCGACATCCTCGACAACCGCAACCCGGGATCGACCACCGACGACGCCGAGCGTTGGACGGCCCCGTTCGTCGACGACTTCGAGGGCTGGCAACTGCTCGAGTTCCCCTTCTCGTCGTTCGTTCGCAAGGAGATCGGCAACGGCGCACCCAACGACGGCCTCGGCCTCTTCGAGATGCACGGCTACGCACTCGGAACGCTCGACACGGGCGGCCCGCGGGCGTACTACTTCGACCAGGTGAGTCTCTACGGGGTGGCCGAGCCGCCGGCGCCGGCGATCCAGTTCTCGCAGCAGAACACCTTCATCGAGGAGGGCACGACCGGCGACGTCGGGGTCAAGCTCAACCGGGCCCTGGGTCCGGACGACCCGGACGAGGTGAGCATCGACTTCGCCACCGAGCGGTCGGTCGCCGTTCCGTTCGAGGAGTACACCCCGACGAGCGGCACGCTGACGTTCACGAAGGGCGGGCCGACCGAACTGTTCTTCGCCGTCGAGACCTTCGACGACACCAAGTTCGAAGGTGACGAGCAGATCGTCATCCGGCTCACGAACCCAGTCGACGTCGAGCGCGGCTCGCTGTTCCAGGGTTCGGTGCTGATCGACGACAACGATCCCTTCGACCCCGACCTGCTCGACGACTTCGAGCAGGGCGCCTTCCTCTGGGACACCGCGGGTTCGGCCGGTCTCGAGGCGGTCCGCTCCGAGAGCGGCGACGCCGACGCCCGGCCGGGCCAGGACGCCGTGGAGAACGTCGGTGCGGCGACGGTCCCACTGAGCGTCGAGATCGACGTCGAGGGCAACCTGTGCGGCGGGGCGCGGGGCGTCGTCCCCGTCCACCTCCTGAGCACCGAGTCGTTCGACGCCACCACGGTCGACGCGTCCTCGGTGACCTTCGGCGGGGCGTCGGAGACCCATGTCGACAAGAAGACCGGCGACGCACGCCGGCACGTCGACGACGTCAACGGCGACGGCCTCGACGACCTCGTCTTCCACTTCCGGCGCGGCGAGGCCGGCCTCTGCGGCGCCACGGAGTTGCCGTTCAACGGTGTCACCTCCGACGGCCAGGCGATCACCTCCGGGGGCGCCGACGCCGCACTCGTCCGTGACTTCCCGATCGGGCAGGACTGGACCGACACCGAGAGTCTCGACTTCTGGTTCAACGGTGCCGGCGGCGGCGAGGAGGTCACCGTCACGCTGAAGGACAACCGGGCACCGGACCCCGGCCCGCAGGGCTGGGAACTGGCATGGGCCGACGAGTTCGACGACCCGGCGGGCACCCCGCCGAACCCGGCGAACTGGGCCTACGAGATCGGGGACACCACCCCGGACGGCAAGAACGGGTGGGGCAACGAGGAGTTGCAGTACTACACCGACGACCCCGCCAACGCCCAGACCGACGGGAACGGAAATCTCCTCATCACCCTCGACGAGGCCGACGGGTCCCAGGAGTGCTACTACGGCCCCTGCGAGTTCGAGTCGGCCCGGCTGATCACCCAGAACAAGGCCGAGTTCGCCTACGGGCGCATCGAGTCCCGCATCCAGGTGCCCACTGGTGGCGACGGGCTGTGGCCGGCGTTCTGGAGCCTCGGCACCGACATCACGTACAACCCGTGGCCGGGCGCCGGCGAGATCGACGTGATGGAGTACGTCAGCCGGATCCCGACGGAGATCTTCGGCACGATCCACGGCCCCGGATACAACGGGGGCAACGCCTTCGGCAACATCTGGGACTTCGGTGAACGAGTCGACCTCGACTACCACACGTTCACCGTCGAATGGCAGCCGAACCTGATCAAGTGGTACGTCGACGGGATCCAGTACCACCAGGCAGAGCCCTCCGACGTGCCCGGCCCGTGGGTGTTCGAGAAGCCGTTCTTCCTGCTGCTCAACTTCGCCATCGGCGGCAACTTCGGTGGTGCGATCGACCCGGCGAACACGTACCCACAGGAGTACCTGGTCGACTACGTCCGGGTGTACCAGGGCCCGGACACCGCCGAGCGGTTCGAGACGTCGTTCACCGACGACGTCGCCGGATGGACCCAGGTGAGCGTCCCGATCGGTGATTTCGCGCGCCGCGCCGACCAGCCCGACGGCGCTCCCGACGACGGGCTCACGCTGTCCGACGTCTGGGGCTACGGCCTCGAGTTCCCGAACGGCACCGCCACCGGCACGGCCGGCCTGGACTTCGTGCAGCGCACGCCGGTCCCGCCGCCGAGCGACCTCGTCGTGACGAACCTCGACGACAGCGGGCCCGGCTCGCTGCGCGAGGCGCTGTCACTGATCGCCGACGACGGCACGATCACCTTCGATCCCGGCCTCGCAGGCGGGACGATGACGCTCACCTCCGGCGAGCTGGTCATCGACAAGTCGGTGACGGTCGACGCCTCGGCGGCCGCTCCGGTGACGATCAGCGCCGGCGGGAGCTCTCGCGTCGTCCAGGTCGTTGCCGGCCTCACGGTCTCGATGAATGACCTCGTACTCCGCGACGGTGTCGCCGCGCCGCAAGGTGGCGGCGTCCTCAACTTCGGCGAGCTCAGCCTCGATCGGGTGACCGTCACCGACAACCTGGAGAACAGCACCGGCACCAGCTTCGAACTCGGTGGCGGCGGCATCTACAACGGTGACGGGGCCGTGCTGAACCTGACCGACTCCACGGTGAGCGACAACGCCACCGTCGAGCAGCCCGGCGGCGGTGTCTACGGGTTCTTCAACAGCACCGTCAACATCACGCGGAGCACGGTCAGCGGCAACGTCGGCGGTGACGTCGCCGGCGGACTGCGCTCCCTCGGGAACACCACGATCGAGAACAGCACGTTCAGTGGCAACACGTCCACCAATTGGCACGGCGGGGCGATGTTCCTCACCGACGGCAACGTCACGATCTCCAACAGCACGATCGTGGGCAACACCGCGCCCGGCGGCACGGCCGGCGGCCTGATGGTCGCCACGTTCGGCGCACCGGTGAACGTGACGATCGAGGACAACATCATCGCCGACAACGGGACGTACAACTGCCAGATCGAGGGCGGCGGAGCTGCCGTTCTGACCTCGCTCGGCGGGAACGTCGTCTCCGACGCGTCGTGCGCTCTGATCGGCACCGACCAGAACGTCGGCGCGGGCGGGGCCCTGGTCGACGTCCTCGCCGACAACGGAGGACCGACGCTGACTCACGCCCTGCTCGCCGGGAGCCCGGCGATCGACGCCGCAGTCGCCGCCTGCCCGGCCACCGACCAGCGCGGCATCGCCCGCCCGTTGGGTGCCGGCTGCGACGTCGGCAGTGTCGAGCAGTCGTAACCGGCCGCCCCGCGCGACGGGTGCGCGGGGAACGTTCCGACCGGCGCGTCCGGCCGGTCGGCATCAGGTCGGGTCGGGGTTCATCTCCCAGTGCTCGGGCGAACGCCACAGCGCCCCTGCGGTGAGGTCGCGGATGAGTCGCATCTCGGCGGGGAGACGCGTGTGCAGCTTCATGAAGAGCGCCTCGACCTCGAGCAGTTCGGCGTCCCAGTCGGCCCGGTCGATCGACATGCACTCGTTGAACTGGGCCTCGCTGAAGTCCTCGAGGCCCTTCCAGTTGAGGTCCTCGTAGCGGGGCATCCAGCCGAGCGGGCTCTCGATCCCGACCGCCTGACCCTTGGCCCGCTCGACGATCCACTGCAGCACGCGCATGTTCTCGCCGAAGCCGGGCCAGACGAAGTTGCCCGCCTCGTCGCGGCGGAACCAGTTCACCTCGAAGATCCGCGGCGGGTTGGGGATGCTGCGGCCGAAGCCGAGCCAGTGGTTGATGTAGTCGCCCATGTGATACCCGGCGAAGGGGAGCATGGCGAAGGGGTCGCGGCGCACCACGCCCTGCTGGCCGAAGGCGGCAGCCGTCGTCTCGGAGCCCATGGTGGCCGCCATGTACACGCCGTACACCCAGTTGAACGACTGCACCACCAACGGGATGGTGCCGCTGCGCCGACCGCCGAACACGAACGCGCTGATCGGCACACCGCGCGGGTCGTCCCAGTCGGGGTCGATCACCGGGTTCTGCGCCGCCGGGGCGGTGAACCGGGCATTGGGGTGGGACGCCTTCTTCTCCGAGTCGGGGGTCCAGTCGTTGCCCTGCCAGTCGATGGCGTGGGCGGGCGGATCGCCGTCCATGCCCTCCCACCACACATCGTTGTCGTCGGTGAGGGCCACGTTGGTGAAGATCGTGTTCGCCCTGATCGACTCCATCGCCGACGGGTTCGTCTCGTACGAGGTACCCGGGGCGACGCCGAAGTAGCCCGCCTCCGGGT
>CBFCWZ010000248.1:0-5606 GCA_965601935.1 uncultured Ilumatobacteraceae bacterium | reverse complement strand
GGTGATGGGGTCGAAGGTGACCGCGGCAGCCTGTCCGCGGGTGGCCATCGCCACCATGAACAGCAGCGGCACCGCGACCACGGCGACCCAGAAGAGCGGTCGGCGCCAATTCAGAAGACCGACGTCGTCAGGCGGATTCAGCGCCGAGTCCGATTCAGACATGAGATCTCATTCCCCCATCACACTTGTGGTCTCACTCCGCCGATCCCGACACGCGTCGCCGTGGGGCCGCAGACTGTACGCTTTCGATCCACCGGCCAACATTCCCCGCTCCGCATATTCCACAATAATTGTTACTCCACAATTGTTGCAGGGTCGTCAGTCGCAGTCCACGTAGATGCCTTCCGACTCGCGCCAGGACCAGGGGCTCCTCACGGCGCCGGGGCGGACGGGTCGTCGACGTGACGTGCGGCGATCCGACCGTCGGACAGTTCCACCCGGCGATCGGCC
Source organism: uncultured Ilumatobacteraceae bacterium (assembly GCA_965601935.1). Classification (GTDB taxonomy): domain Bacteria; phylum Actinomycetota; class Acidimicrobiia; order Acidimicrobiales; family Ilumatobacteraceae; genus CBFCWZ01. Next base: position 5,156 of record CBFCWZ010000248.1, on the reverse strand, counting down.
GACTCGATCACCTGGTCGTCATGGGTCGCCACCACCGCCGTGAGGCCCTGCTCGACGGCCAGTCGTCTCGGCAGGTGCATGATCGACGCGCCGGTACGGGAATCGAGCTGGCCGGTCGGCTCATCGGCGATGAGCAACTCTGGGCCACCGGCGAGGGCGCGGGCGATGGCGACACGTTGCTGCTCGCCTCCGGAGAGTTCGGTCGGCCGGTGACGCGAACGGTCGCCCAGCCCGACGAACTCGAGCATCTCCTCGACCCGTTGCGCCCGTTCGGCGACCGGCCACTCGAAGAGCCGGAGCGGGACCTCCACGTTCTCCGCGGCCGGGAGAACCGGGAGCAGCCCGAAGGTGACGATCACCCCGGTGACGCCAGTTCCCGGTTCACCTCGTGGAGCGGGTCGACCACCTGCCCTGCAGTGGTGCTGTCCAACTCCCCGGTCGGCTCGTCGGCGAGCAGGACGGCAGCGGGGTGCTGAGCGTCTCGGGCCGTGTAGCGCAGTCGGCACGGGGGAACCGGAAAGCACGCCGGTGACTGCCTCTTCCTCGACGCGATGCCCGACGTCGTCCGAGCGACGATCCTCGACATCAAGAGCTTCGGTGACGCCGTCTGACCCGGCGACATCTTCGATGCTCGGAGCCTGCAACCGGCGTGAGGGCCGGGGTGTCCGCGGGATCGAGAGTCGGCTGGCTCGTCACTCCACCATCCTCGACCTGACCGATCCGATGGCCAGCGCCACCGCTCCTCCGGTGAAGGCCAGCACCCACGCCATGTCGCCGCCGATGTCGCCGAACCCGACGCCGTCGGCCAGCACCGCTCGCATCGCGTCGAGGGCATGGGAGAACGGGAGGAACTCGGCGACGGTCTTGACCGGTCCACCGATGTCGTCCAGGGCGAACCACGTGCCACCGAAGATCGTGAGCAGCAGGACTGCGGTGTAGACGCCCGTCGTCGCGTTGACGGTCAACAGTGCTCCCGCGGCGATTCCGAGCGCAACGTAGAACACCGCCATCACGACCAGCACGAGAAGGACGATCAGCAGACTCCCCTCGGCGTCCATCCCGAAGAGTGCACCGATTCCGAAGAGCAGGACTGTCTGCATGGCCGCCACGACCAGCGCCGGTACGGCATAGGCCAGAACGAAGTCGCTCGCTCGCAGCGGGGCGGTCAGGAGGCGGGCGAACAGCGCGGTCTCGCGGTCGCGGGCGAGCAGCATCGCCGACGTGAACATGACCATCACGAAGCCGAACAGCGCCACCCCGGGAGTGAGGAACGTGGCGTTCAGTGTCTCGGAGTCCTCACCGCCGATGCTGCCGAGGACGAGCAACAGCCCGGCGGGCAGCAGCACGGTGAGCGCCAGCGAGAGCGGGTTGCGCAGGGCCTCCTTCTCGTTGCGGACGGCGAGGGCGGCGGCCTTCATCGGCGCAACTGCTTTCCGGTGAGCTCGAGGAAGACATCGTCGAGTGTGACGTGGCGGCGGTACACGCCCGCGAGGTGGACGTCGAACGGACGCAGGCAGTCGGCGACCGCATCGATCTCGGCTTCCTCCCCACCGATCTCGACGCCGCCCTCGACTCGCACGGCCGTGGGGAACCGGTCGCGTAGCGCGGCGAACGCATCATCGGCGAGGTCCGGCACGTCGACCACCGTTGCCTGGCCCTTCGAGCTGCGGTCCTTCAGCTCCTGCGGCGTGCCGAGCGCGATCACCCGACCACCGTCGATGATCGCGATGCGGTCGGCGAGTGCGTCGGCCTCCTCCAGATAATGCGTGGTGAGGACGATCGTCGTGCCGCCCTCGAGCCCGGCGATGTACTCCCACATTCCGCGCCGTGACTGCGGGTCGAGACCGATCGTCGGCTCGTCGAGGAACATCACCCTCGGCTCCGTGACGAGTGCCATCGCGACGCTCAACCGGCGCTTCATCCCTCCCGAGTAGCGCTTGGCCTTCTCGCCACCTCGTTCCGTGAGCGCCATCGTCTCGATCAACTCATCGGAGCGTCGCCGCGCCGTCCGCTTGTCGATGCCGTGCACGCCGGCCATCAGCGCCAGGTTCTCCCAGGCGCTCAGATGTTCGGCGATCGCGGTCTCCTGCGGCGAAATGGCGATGATCCGCTTGACCGCGAGTGGATCCTGTCGGACGTCGTGACCGTGGATCCGGGCACGTCCGGCTGATGGCCTGAGCAGGCACGAGAGCATTCGCAGCGTCGTCGTCTTGCCCGCCCCGTTGGGACCGAGCAACGAGAAGAGTTCACCGTCTGCCACGGACAGGTCGATCCCGTCGACGGCGACGACACCGGCGAACGACCGTGCGAGACCCTCCGTCTCGATCGCCGGTCCGCGCGCCGCATCGTCCGGACTCATCGCTCCTCCTCACGATCCAGTCAGCCGCCTGGAAGGAGCAACCGCCAGGTCCGTTCGTCCCGAGTACGCCGTCGCGGCGGACGAGGGCCTCTCCGATGTGTCGCTCGGGCGTCCATCCCCACACCGACCGAGCGGGCCGTCAGGAGTGGCCAGGGATCAGGGTCCGAGGAGTGCCTCGCGGAATGTTTCGACGCCGCTGGACCCCGGGTCGGTCGAGGTGACGAACTCACGGATGACCTCGGCCAGGTGATCCGGTTCCTGCACGTGCGGGAAGTGGCCGCATCCCTCGAGGATCTCGAGCTGGCTGTGCGGGATCGCGTCGTGGGCGGCGTGCGCATGCTCGACCGGGATGATGCCGTCCTCGTCGCCCCAGACGATCAGGGTCGGCATGGCCGCGGCGAGATAGAGGCGGTCGCTGGCGTCGACCGTCTGGCCACCCGGGTCGATCACCGCGCGCAGGGTACGGACGAAGGCCTGCCGGTTCTCGGCCTGGCCGAGCGACTCATAGGCGCGCCACATCTCGTTGATGTGCGGCATGTTCCAGCCCCACTCGTGCAGCGATCTGCCCACCTTGTTGCCGCCGTCACGGACGAACGACGGGAAGAGCAACGGCATGACGTACTCGGCGCCCGGCAGGGTGAAGAAGCGGAGCAGCCAACTGACCTCGCGGCCGAGACCGCCGCTCCCGATCAGCACCAGGCGATCGACCAGCTCGGGGTGCTGGTAGGCGAGCTGCATCGCCACCCCACCGCCCAGCGAGTGCCCGATCACGGTCACCGGCCCGACCTCGAGCAACGCCATGAGGTCGCGCAGGCCACTGGCGAAGGCTCCCAGCGAGTAGTCGCCGACCGGCTTGGCCGACTCGCCGTGTCCGATCAGGTCGGGGGCGAGCACCGTGAAGTCCTTCGCCAGCTCGGGCATCACGTCCTTCCAGGTGCGCGAGTTCCCGGCCATCCCGTGGATCAGCAGCAGCGTCGGCGCGTCGGGATCGGCACGCTCGAGACGGTAGGTGACGTCGTGGCCGTGGAGGGTCGTATGACGGAGCGGAATGCCCATGCCCGTAGGTTACCGGTCAGTAACTTGCGAAACCCTCATCGCGCGCACACCGGCACCACGTCGAGCGCTACTGGCGTGACATCTCGCTCGCCGCCGACGCGGCCGCTTCCGACTTGTCGGGGCGCCTGGGCAGCACGATCGTGACGTCGTGCAGCGTGCCGGTGAAGGCGAAAGGCGCGGCGTACCGCGCCGACACCGCGGAGCCGTGGTCCATCCCGACACTCGAGCCGACCGACGAGACCATCCGCATGTAGAACGGGATGGCCGCCCGTCCGCAGGCGTCGCCGTCGATCGAGAGTTCGACCCAACCCGTGGATCGGCTGTCCCGCTGGAGGCGGACGTGCAGCGTGCTGTCCCCTTCGGGCACTTCGATGGACGACTCCACCACCGTGTGATCGTCGAACGCGTTGTAGTCGACGACGAGGCGGCCGTTCTGCACGAACACGGAGCAGCCGGAGTTCTCGTTCCCGGTCGCCCACAGGACGCCCTCGTCGGACGGGCCGGACGTGACCCGGGCAGTGAGGTCGAAGGCGTAGCCACCCAGCCCGGGGGACGGCTGCGCAGAGATCGGCGTCATCGGCGGCCGGTAGGTGTAGCGCCGGTCCGTTCGGTGCGGCGAGTGGTCGCTCAGGTGCGGGCTGAACAACTCGAGTGTCCGGTCGTCGAGCGGGAGCACCCCGTGACGATCGGCCTCCTGCCACCAGAGGTCGACCAACTCCGCCAATCGGTCGGGGTCGGCTGCCGCGAGATCGCTGCACTCCGACGGGTCGGCGGTGAGGTCGTAGAGCTCCCATGGCTCGCTGTCGAAGTCATCGCCCTGGTTGTGCTTGGTGACGGCCTTCCACCAGACGCCGTCGCGCTCGGCGATGAGTGCACGGCTGCCGGCGTTCTCGAAGTACTGCAAGGTGTTCACGGCCGGGGCCCCCGCGTCGCCGAGGACGGACGCGAACGACTGACCCGACACCGGCATCTGCTCGACCCCCCGGTACGTGGCGGGTGGCGTGACGTCGAGGAGTTCGTAGATCGTCGGGACGACGTCGGACACGTTCACGAACTGCCTCCGTTGCGTGCCCGCCGCATCATCACCGAGGCCGTCCGGCCAGTGCATGATCATCGGGACGTGCACACCGCCCTCGTGGGTGTTCTGCTTGTACCAGCGGAACGGGCTGTTGCCACACTGGGCCCACCCCCACGGATAGTTGGTGTGGCTGTGCGGGCCACCGATGTCGTCGATCCGTTCGATCGCCTCGTCGGGTGTCTCCAGGATCCCGTTGAAGAACTTCATCTCGTGCATCACCCCGAACGGGCCGCCCTCCTGGGAGGCACCGTTGTCGGCCAACAGCACGAGGATCGTGTTGTCCAGCTGGCCCATGTCGCGCAGCCCGTCGACGAAGCGGCCGATCTGGTCGTCGGTGTGGTCCAGGAACGCGGCGAAGGCCTCTTGGAGGCGGCAGGCCAAACGCTGCTCGTTCTCGGGCAATTCATCCCACGCACGCACACCCGGATTGCGTGGCGCCAGCACGGCCTCGTCGGGAATCACGCCCAGCTCGCGCTGCCGCTCGAACCACCGCTCCCGGACCACGTCCCACCCCTCGTCGTAGCGACCGCGGTACTTCTCCATGTACGCCTCGGGCGCCTGATGGGGTGCGTGGGTTGCGCCGAAGGGGAGGTAGGCGAAGAACGGTCGGTCCGGCCGGACGCCCTTGCTGTCGTTGATCATCTGGAGCAGGTTGTCGACCAG
>CBFCWZ010000247.1:0-5660 GCA_965601935.1 uncultured Ilumatobacteraceae bacterium | reverse complement strand
CGCATCGCCACCGCCCGCGCCCGCGACCGCAAGCGTCGCCGCAACGGCGACGTGCACGCCAAGGCCGAGTGCGCCCTGCGCGACCACCCCTCACTTGGGCGTTGGCTGCGTCAACTCAAGTCCGGCCGGCTGCGCCTCGACACCGCCAAGGTGCGCGCCGAACAACGCCTCGACGGCAAGTTCTTGCTCTCCACCTCCGACCCCGACCTGTCCGCGGAGGACGTCGCGCTCGGCTACAAGAACCTGCTCGAGGCCGAACGCGGCTTCCGCGACCTCAAGTCCACCCTCGATCTACGCCCGGTGTTCCACCGCATCGAACCCCGCATCCGCGCCCACGTCCTGCTCTGCTGGCTGGCGCTGCTGCTCATCCGTGTCGCCGAACGACGCACCGGACTCACCTGGCGACGCATCGCCATCGAGCTCAGCCGCGTGCATGCCGTCACCCTCACCAGCTCGGCCGGGACCGTCGTGCAGACCACCCCGCTCAACACTGTTCAACAGGGCATTGTTGACGCCTGCGGCGTTGCTGCTCCGCCCCGGATCACCCACCTCTACCCCCGCTGACCAGGGCAAACGCACCCACACCGGGTCCCACAGCGCGTGGACACACGCGGCTCACACCCTGAGCCGCGCGTCACCCCAGCTCACACCACCAAAACCGGCCGATCGTCTGCCCACCAGCTGCGGAACCCGGGGGAGAGGTGATGGCGATGACCGGCGACGACACAGAACAGGTTCCACGGCCCTTTGATCGTCGTTCGGCATTGAAGAAGGCCGCCGCGGCGGGAGCGATCATCTGGGCGGCCCCGACGATCGTCTCCACCCAGGCCGCGGCCCAGGGCGGCACGTTCACCCCGAAATGTGGGGCGACGATCCCGGTCCGGGGTTCCAACCGCTTCACCGTCAACGGCACCTGCAACGGGGCGGGCGGAGCCGACTGGAGGGTGGCGGTCTACATCAGCATCACACAGGGGGACTGTGCATGTTCAACTCCCACCGTGGACAACGGTGGGCTGGACGCCGAAGGACCGGACTCGGTCGGGCCACTGCCGTTGAGGAACAAGACGTACGATCGGTTCTCGGGGGAGTGGAAGTTCTTCTACCAGGGCCGCGGCGAGACGGGACTGTTCGAGTCGCCGGTGTTCGCCGCCGTTCTCCGCTGCACCGACCGAGACGGGGACGAACGGGTATACCGCGACACAGCGACGATCGAAATCTCCGAGAACTGCAGCTGACCACCGCACTCCCGGAACGCAGCCGTCGAGCTGTCCACTGCCAGCACCGCGACTGCGCCTCTACTCGACGGCGACTGCGGCCTCGTGGACCTGCAACGCGTTGCCCGAGCTGGCCACCGACCTACCGGACATCGCCGAGATCACCGTCGAGCAGCTGTTGGCGATGGTGAGCGGCATCTCCGACGACGAGTACGACGTGTTGCCCGAGGTGCTGGCGAACCCGACCGCACTGGTCGATCTTCACGAGGTGATCGCGGAGACCGTCAACGGCGGGGTCGAACCAGCGGGACGGCAAGCTACTCGACGACGAACCACCTCATCCTCGGTGAGATGCCGGCAGAGCCGGCGGGCCAACCGACCCGCCCATACCAGCACGACCATGACCGGGGACGCTGCACGGATCGGTGGGGTGCAACCTGACCTGGCTCGTTCGCGGTGGGTCGGGGCAGGTCGGTCAGAACGCCAGGGGCTTCTCCCCTGTGCAATCATGACCGGGTCCCATCGACAATCCATCCCTCAAGGGGGCCTGTATGGCACAGATGGTGCTTCGTCCTACCTACAACCTCGATGTCGCCGGCGCTCGGCAGTTGGAGACCGAACTGACTGCGGTTGACACCCATGGCGGAGACTGTGAGGAAGTGCGCTTGGATCTGTCCGATGTCGCCTTCGTCGCCTCGTCAGGGCTACGTGTGATGCTCAAGACGGCCCAGCAATTCGATCGCGACGGCGTCGCGTTCGTCGTGGCGGAGGCCAACGACACCGTTCGTGAAGTGTTGAAGATGAGCGGGTTCGACACGATCATCCGGGTCGAGTGAAGCTGTCTGGCCTGAGGGTCAAGCTGTTCGCCGCGACGGCGTTGATCCTGCTGGCCACGCTCGGCATCACCTTGTGGCTGTTGGCGGTGGCCGAATCGCGGTTACGCGACCGGGCCTTCGACCAGTTGCGGGCGGTGCGGGAGACGAAGGCGCTGCAGATCGAGGCCGAGATCGCCCAGTTCGTCGCCAACCTCGATGCGCTGGCGCAATCCCAGGCGGCAGTGGAATCGCTGCCCGACCTCGTTCGCGGGTTCCGTGACCTCACCGAGCCGGTCGACGACGAGGGTCTGAGCAGCTATTACGCCGAGGAGTTCCGGCCCCGTGTGCCGTCGAACGCCGACAGCAGCCTCACCGCTGAATCGCTGCGCCCGCAGAGCGTCCCGGGTGAGGTGCTGCAGTCGCTGTACATCGTGGACAACCCGTTCCCGGTCGGGGAGAAGGACCGCTATCTGCGGGCGTGGGACGATTCCGCCTACACCCTCACCCACGGCGAGGTGCACGGTGCGTTCCGGGCGGCACTGGGCGCCTATGGCGCCTACGACATCTTCTTGATCGACGACGACACCGGCCACATCGTCTACTCCGTGTTCAAGGAGATCGACGTGGGCACCAGTCTGGACACGGGACCGCACGCCGCGTCGGGTCTCGGTCGGGCATGGGCCGAGTCGGTGAGTACCGAGGACTTGGCGATCGTTGACTTCGAGCCCTACGTGCCGTCCTATCTTGCCCCTGCCGCCTTTGCCGCTCGGGGGGTCTACTCCGAGATCGGTGTCCGGTTGGGGACCATCGCCATGCAGGCACCGATCGACCGGATCAACGACGTGATGACCTCGAATCGGCGGTGGTCCGAGATCGGTCTGGGCGAGTCCGGTGAGACCTACATCGTCGCCGCCGACCGGCTGATGCGCAACGACTCGCGGTTCTTGATCGAAGACCCGGAGGGGTTCTTCGGTGCGTTGCAGGACGCAGGCGTGCCCTCCGAGGCGATCGGCCAGTTCGACTCCACCATCGGCCTGCTCGCAGTGGAGACAGAGGGGGTCGACGACGCGTTGGCGGGGAACACCGGCGCCGCCGTGTTCGCCGACTACCGGGGAGTGGACGTGCTCTCCGACTTCGGGCCGCTCGACCTGCCCGGTGGCCTGGACTGGGTGATCATGTCCGAAATCGACGCCGCCGAGGCGTTCGGACCGGCCGACGACATGCGGCGGCTGTCGCTGGTCGTGCTCGGTGTCACGGCGGTCGTGATGTTCGGCGGGATGTGGGTGGTGGCGACCCGTCTGACCCGCCCGCTGCGCACGCTGGAGGCCGAGACAGTTGCGTTGCACGACGTGTCCTTCGCCGCCGGGGACGACTACGACCGGTCGACGCTCGATCGGGTGGCTCGTCGGCGCGACGAGATCGGCGACCTCGCCAGCGCCTTTTCGCGTCTCGTCGCCTCGCTGCAGGTCAACGTGTCCCAGCGTGTGGCGATCGAGGGCGAGTTGAACGTCGCGGCAGACATCCAACAGTCGCTGTTGCCGTTGACGTTCCCGCATCAACCCGAATTCACCGAGTTCGACCTGCACGCCGCACTGGTACCGGCGAAGGAGGTCGGCGGCGACTTCTACGACTTCGGCGAGGTCGGAGTTGACCGGTATTACTTCCTCGTCGGCGACGTGTCCGGCAAGGGTGTGCCGGCGGCGCTGTTCATGGCGGCGACGAAGACCTTGATCCGCTCCGGCGCGCTGTCGGGAGAACCGGTCGACCAGATGCTGACCCGCATCAATGCCGAGATCGCTGCGTCGAACCCGGAGTTCATGTTCGCCACGGTGTGGATGGGCGTGCTCGATCTGCGGACCGGCGAGGTCGAGTTCACCAACGCCGGCCACAACCCGCCTGTGTTGACCGTCGAGGACGAACCGACGTTCCTCACCGAGTCCCACGGCCCGTTCATCGGCCCGATCCCCGGTGTGACGTACACCTCCGGCCGCTTCACGATGCCACCGGGGAGCCGGCTGATCGTGTACTCCGACGGCATCACCGAGGCCATGAACCCCGCCGGCGACCTGTTCGGAGAGGACCGTCTGGTGGCGATGGACCTGCCGACCACAGTGGAGGGCGCCACCACCTCGATCGTCGACGCCGCGTTGGAATGGGAAGAAGGCACCCGCTCCGACGACGTCACCGTGCTCGCGCTCGACTTCCACGCGCTGCGCGAGACGGTGGAACTGGCGGTGACGCTCACCGGCGAGGACGCCTTGGCGGCGGTCTCTGAACTGAATGCCGCCATGGAGGAGTTCGGCCGCCGCCACGAGATCCCGCCAGAGACGGCGGCGAAGACGATGATGGCGCTCGACGAGATCGTCACCAACGTGTTGACCCACGGTGGCGCCTCCACGGTGACGGTCACGGCCAACTGGCGCGACGGCTGGCTCGTCACCACCGTCGCCGACGACGGCACACCGTTCGATCCGCTCGGCGCCGCCGCACCCGACACCACGCAGAGCCTGCACGAACGGGACCTCGGCGGGCTGGGCATCCATCTGGTGCGCGGCGTGATGACGGACGTGGAGTACACCTACACGGACGGTAGGAATGTCCTCACGATGAAACTGCACGCGACATGACGATGCTCGCCCAGATCCTCCAACAGGTGTACGAACGAGTCGAACCGGACGACCGCGGCGAGGTCGCCGACTACATCCCCGCTCTCGCCGAGGTCGACCCGGAATCGTTCGGGCTGGCAATCGTCACCACCACGGGCGAGGTGTTCACGGCCGGAGACGCCGATACGCCGTTCACGATCCAATCCGTGTCCAAACCGTTCACCTTGGCGATGGCCCTCGCCGAGTACGGACCGGACGAGGTGTTCGCCCACGTCGGCTCCGAACCATCCGGAGACGCCTTCAACTCGGTGACCCTGGACCCGGCGACGAATCTGCCGCCCAACCCGATGGTCAACTCGGGCGCCATCTCGATGGCCGGTCTTTTGCACGAACGGTACGGCAACGAAGCCTTCGACCAGATCCGCGACACTTACCGCCGCTTCGCCGGCAGTGATCTCGGCCACAGCGACGAGGTCTACGCATCCGAGATCGACCACGCCGACCGCAACCGCGCCATCGCCCACCTGCTGCGCGGCGGTGGGGTCATCCACGGCCCAGTCGAGTCCGTCGTGTCGCTGTACACCCATCAGTGCTCCCAGACCGTCACCGCCACCCAACTGGCGACGATGGCCGCCACCCTGGCCAACATCGGCCGCAACCCGGTCACAAGTGACGCCATCGTCGACCCGCTCACCGTGCGCCACGTCATGTCGATGTTGCTGACCTGCGGAATGTACGACTACGCCGGCCACTGGGCCATCAACGTCGGACTCCCCGCCAAGTCCGGTGTCGGCGGCGGCGTGCTGGCCGTCGTCAACCGTCAGATCGGAATCGGCCTCTACTCGCCGCGACTCGACCCCCACGGCAACTCGGTCCGCGCCATCCGCGCCTGCGAAGAACTCGCCGAAGAACTCGGCCTCCACGCGTTCGAGTTCAGCAACGCCGGATCATCACTCCTCGGCGTCTACCTCTGAACGATCGGGTCGAACCACCCCCAACCTGCTCACGAACCCGAGGGCCGACTG
>CBFCWZ010000246.1:0-5683 GCA_965601935.1 uncultured Ilumatobacteraceae bacterium | reverse complement strand
CGATCGTGTCGGCCGTCAACGGCGTCGCCGTCGGCGCCGGCCTGGCGGTCGCCCTGATGGCCGACGTCAGCGTCATCAACGAAGATGCCAGGCTCACCGACGGCCACATCCGCCTCGGTGTGGGCGCGGGTGACCACGCGGTGGCGATCTGGCCGCTGCTGTGCGGCATGGCGAAGGCGAAGTACTACCTACTCACCGCCGACTTCCTCGACGGGCGCGAAGCCGAGCGGATCGGTCTGGTGTCGAAGGCGGTGCCCGCCGACGAGGTCCTCCCGACGGCCCTGGAGGTGGCCCGCAAGCTCGCCGCCGGGCCGGTGGACGCCACCCGCCTCACCAAGCGTGCGCTCAACCACTGGCTGCGGCAGGCTCTCCCCAACTTCGAGGCGTCGCTGGCCTACGAGATGCTCAACTTCCTCGGGCCGGACGCGGCAGAGGGGCTGGCGGCCCTCCAGGAGAAGCGCCGGCCCGACTTCCGGTCGTCCGGTGAGTGACGAGATGCCCCTCGAGGTCGCCCTCGAGGACGTCGAGTTGGCCCACCGGGTGGCCGATGCGGCGGACGCGTTCACGCTGCCGCACTTCGTGGCCCAGGACTTCTCGGTGGACTGGAAGGTCAATCGCACCGAGGTCACCGAGATCGATCGGGACGCCGAGCGGCTGATCGTCTCGATGCTGCGCGAGGCGCGACCGGGCCACGCCGTATTCGGAGAAGAGCACGGGCTCGACGGTGACCCCGACGCCACGTGGCGATGGGCAATCGACCCGATCGACGGCACGTCCGGGTTCGTGCGTGGGATCCCGGTGTGGGGAACCCTCATCGCGTTGACCCACACCGAGTTAGGAGCCGTGTTCGGTCTCGCGTCCGCACCCGCGCTGGGTCGACGATGGTGGGGCGGCGCCGGGATCGGCGCCCACGTCCGCGCCCTCGGCGAGGATCGGGAGATGAGGGTGTCGGCCGTCGCCGACCTCGCAGAGGCACAGGTGTCGATCACCCCGAACGAAGGATGGGACCGGCTCGGCGTCACGCCCGCGCTGATCGACATCCAGGCCACCGCCCGCCGCTCCCGCGGAATGGGCGACTTCTGGCAACACATGCTCGTGGCCGAGGGTGCGATGGATGTGGCCATCGACGCGGTGGGTGTCGCGACCTACGACGTCGCCGCGGTGAAGCCGATCGTGGAGGCTGCCGGCGGCCGGTTCACCGACTGGGAGGGCATCGTCACCTACGAGCACGACACTGCCATCAGCACGAACGGTCTCCTCCACGCCGAGGTCCTCCGCCGCCTCCGTCCCGGCGCCTGAACTCGTGTGGGGTCGGTGCCGCCGAGGCGGTACCTTCGCGGAGGTGGGGCTCACCGTTCAGATCACATTCGACTGCCACGACGCGGACCTGATGGCCGACTTCTGGGCCACGGCACTCGACTACCGACTCCAGCCCCCTCCCGACGGCTTCAGCTCCTGGGAGGCCTTCCTGGAGGCCAACGACATCCCGGTCCCCCCGGCCGGGTCGATCGGAGCAGTCGTCGACCCCGACGCGAAGGGACCACGGCTGTTGTTCCTGCGCGTCCCCGAGGACAAGACGGTCAAGAACCGGGTCCACCTCGACGTCCAGGTCGGCGACGACGAAGAGAAGCTGGCCAAGGTTCGTCAACTCGTCGCCGCGGGTGGCACCGAGGTCGAGCGGGTGGACGAGCTCGGCGGGTGGTGGATCGTGATGCGTGACCCCGAGGGAAACGAGTTCTGTGTCACCTGAACCCGAGAACCAGGCTCCCGACACCACCGCCATCACGGCCGGTCGTGGGGCCAGCGGACGCTCACTGGCACCCGCGATCTGGGCGGCCTCGACGTGGGAGTCGGCGGACCTCGACGACGCCCGTCGCCGCGCGACAGCGATCCGCGGCAACGACTTCTACTCGCGGTATGCCAACCCCACGGTGCGCTCGTTCGAAGAGGCCGTGGCCGAACTCGAGGGGGCCGAGGATGCGCTCGCTTTTGCCTCGGGGATGGGAGCCATCGCATCGACGGTGCTGGCACTCTGCTCGGCGGGCACCCACGTCGTGGCCCAGCGGCAGCTCTACGCGGGCACGCTGGCCTTCCTCCAGGGTCCGTGCCGCCGCCTCGGCATCGAGACCACGTTCGTCGACGTGGCGACACCGGGAGCCTTTGCCGAGGCGGTACGCCCTGGCGAGACGATGCTGGTCATCGCGGAGACGCCGTCGAACCCTCGGCTCGACCTGGCCGACCTCGACGAACTGGGCGCCATCAAGGGTCCGTTCACGGTGGTCGACTCCACGTTCGCCACACCCCTCGGCCAGCGCCCGCTCGACCATGGTGTCGACCTGTCGCTGCACTCGGCGACGAAGGGGATCGCCGGCCACAACGACGCCACGCTGGGCGTGGTCAGCGGCGAGGAGGACCTGCTCGCCGAGCTCTGGGGCTACTCGGTCCTCCACGGTGCCACGCCGTCACCTCACGACGCCCACAGCGCGCTGCGCGGGTTGCGCACGCTCGCCGTGCGGACCGAGCGGCAGAACGCCACCGCCCGGAGCCTCACCGTCACCCTGGCCGATCGCCCGGAGGTGCACGCGGTCCACTACCCCGGCCTCGTCGAACACCCCCAGCACGACCTTGCGAGCAAGCAGCTGCGCCAGTACGGAACGGTGTTCTCGTTCGACCTCGGCACGCGCGAGGCAGCCTGCAGCTTCGTCGACTCGCTGGAACTGGCCCGCTGCGCCACGTCGCTGGGCGGGCCGGAGACACTCGTGTGCCACCCGGCGACCAGCACCCACGCCAGCCTCACCCCCGACGAGCAGCAGGAGGTCGGGGTCACCGACGGCCTGCTCCGTGTGTCGGTGGGGCTGGAGGACGCCGGCGATCTCGTCCACGACGTCGAGAACGCCCTGGCAGCCTCGCGACGCGCAGCTCACTGAGCGGCTGCGGGTTCCAGTTCCTGCTTGTCGTCGAGTGCTGTGACGTAGATGAGTGCGCCGATCACGGCGCCCACGATCGGCGCCACCCAGAACAGCCAGAGCTGGGTCAGGTAGTCGCTCCCGGCGAAGATCGCCTGCGACGTGGACCGGGCGGGATTGACGCTGGTGTTCGTGACCGGGATCGAGATGAGGTGGATCAGGGTCAGGCAGAGCCCGATCGCCATCCCGGCGAACCCTGGAGAGGCCTTGGCCGAGGTGACACCCAGGATCACGATGAGAAAGACCGCCGTGAGCACGATCTCGATCACTGCGGCAGCGGTGAGGTTGTAGCCGTCGGGTGACTGGTCGCCGAAGCCGTTGGCGGCGAAGCCGGAATCGGATGCCGAGAACCCGTCGACGCCGTTCGCCACGACGAAGATCACCACAGCGGCGAGGATCGCCCCGAGGACCTGGGCCGCGATGTAGCCGAGTGCGTTTCGCGGCTCGAACTTCTTCCCCACCGCCAGGCCGATCGTGACGGCAGGATTGAAGTGGCCGCCCGAGATGTGACCGAGTGCGTACGCCCCGGTGAGCACGGTGAGCCCGAAGGCGATCGAGATACCCAGAGTCCCCATCACCGATCCGGCGAGGACAGCGGTACCGCATCCCCCGAGGACCAGCCAGAAGGTGCCGATGAGTTCAGCGATCAGTGCCCGTTGGTTTGCCATGTCGACCTCCCGGATCGTGGCGTTGTCAGACGCGCCAGACGTTAGGAGGACGACGCGCACATGTGGCGGACCTTCGGCCGCTCCTCACCGCCGCGCGGTCACTCGTGGATCGCGATGCTGCTCGGGCCGAGCATGAACCACTGGTCGATCAGGAAGGTGATCCGGTCGGCCGGGCCACTCCAGCGATACTCCTCGACCTGGACGCGGCTACGGCGACCGAGACGGGAGCGGAACACCTCGAAGGACGTCATGGCTCGCAGAACGACCTCCTCGTGGGGATAGCGGCCGAGGTCCTCGTGGCCGTTGGTGAAGACCTTGCCGTCCATCTCGACCTCGAGCGGGAACGGGACGTCGATCTCGCTCAGGAAGCCCTTCGCCGACGTGGAGACGATCTCGTTCTCCCGGTTGCCGGGCAGGTCGAGGGCGTGGCGCAGGTCGTGCTCGTGGGTGTGGCAGTCGCTGCCCGGCCACGCTGCCCCGGTGTCGGCGATCCACGCGGCGAAGGACTCCAGGTTCGACTCCCACGCCAGGAGGAGTTCGTCGATCCCGCCCTCTGCGTGCCGGGCGACCTGGAGGGCCGTCCATTCAGCAGATGGCGCCCGTTCCATCCGATCCTCCAGCACGTCGTCGACCAGCCCGACCACGTGACTGAGCACGTCACGTGCCGACCACTGTGGCGTGCACGGCACGGGTCGGCTCCAGCCCTCGTCGTCGACCTTCCGGGCGAAGGCGATGAGGCTCTCGGCTGCCATGACGTACAGCTCCTCTGGTGAGCGTCCGCTCATCACCCGCTGACACTACGCCTGCGCCGGCGTCATGTCGTGACGAGTTCCGTTGCGGGCGATGCGATCATGGGCTGCATGTGCCGGAACATCACGACGCTTCGGGGGCTCGAACCTCCCGCCACCGACCAGGAGATCGAGGCGGGGGCACGTCAGTACGTCCGCAAGATCAGCGGGGTGCGGACGACCTCGCCCGCCACCGAGGCGGCCTTCGAGCGGGCCGTCGCCGCGGTCACCCAGGCGACCACGGAACTGCTTCGGACACTTCCCCCGAGAAAGGTGCCACCCAAGTACGACCCGCCGCTCCGCCGCCTCGCGAAGCAACACGAGTGACGGGTGGCCTCAGGAGTAGTAGGGGTTCTCGCCGGTCGCGTGATCGGTGAGGTCGCGGACCTTCTCGATCGCCTCGATGCCGTCGGCCAGCATGGTCTGGACACCGTCGAGCATCGTCATCTTGCTCATCGAGCAACCGTGACAGCCGCCCCCCATGGTGAGGTAGGCAGTGCCCTCACCGTCGTGGCCGACGTAGGTGACGAAGCCACCGTGGGCGGCGAGCGCCGGGTTGACCTCGGTGGCGATGAGCGCCTCGACCTCGGCGGACAGTTCGTCGCCGGCGGTGAGACCCTCGACCGACGGGGCGGCCGGACGGTTCGGGTTCCGGATGACGAGTCCCTGGTTGTCGTTGTGGTCGAGTGTCGCCCCGGTGAGGGACTCGACGTCGTCTGCCGGAACGATGATCTTGAGGCCGTCCTGGGTGCGGACCTGGTCGGTGAAGTCGGCCTTCAGGAACTCCTCGAAGCTGAGGTCGTAGCGGAACTCCTCGCCGGCGGCCGAGGCGATCCCCACCCGTAGGCCGAGTTGGGCCGCGTCGGGCTCTTCGTCGCGGAGCTCGGTCAGGTGGGCCAGCGCATCCGCCGTGATGTGGACGATCGGCTCGCTCGCGTTCGCGTCGCCAGTCTCGTTGGCGAGTGCTTCGAGGGGGCTCATCCGATCAGGCTACCGCCACGATCTCGACGAGTCGCTGCCATGCCGGCCGTCGACCACGGTGCCACCTCTCGGCCGCGCCGTTCCTGACGGTTCACAGCCCCGTTTCCGGGGTTTCTGGCTGGTCTCGTTCCCGTCCGCGACGGCTGTCCGCGCCCGTCTCCGGGCCTTCCAGACACCTCAGAAACCCTTACCAACATTGACAAAGAGCTTGACACTCGAACATACGTATTGCGTCTCTGCTTAACTCAAGTACCTACTACATCTTGTGTTGCAGGACCTG
>CBFCWZ010000245.1:0-5687 GCA_965601935.1 uncultured Ilumatobacteraceae bacterium | reverse complement strand
CCCTGGCTGTCGACCACCTTGATCGTGTCGGTCACGGGGACCCCGGGGATCGCTCCGTCCGCGCCCGACCACACGGCGTCGATCACCCGGGCGTAGAGCTCCGCTGACGCGAGCGGTCGGGCGGCGTCGTGGACACACACGATCTCGGCGTCGTCCGGTACTGCGGCCAACCCGGCGCGCACGGACTCGCTGCGGGTGGCCCCGCCGGCGACCCCGCCCTCCCGTTCGGCATCGGCCGCCGGGACGACCAGCACGACACCGTCGGTGCACTGTTCGGCCACGTCCCGGGCCCGGTCGATCACGCGGTCGGTGCCGAGATCCTCGTACTGCTTCGGACGGCCGAATCGCCGACCGCTGCCGCCACCGACGATGATCGTCCAGGTGATGGGGGACTCAGGGCCGGCCACAAGCGGACCTTGGACCGGGCATCACGCCTGCGCAGGGTACTACTGTGACGTCCGTCATGGCCCATGAAGAGACTCTCTTGCGCGCGGACTTCTTCGCGGATGCCGACCCCGAGGCACTCGGGCAGGTCGCGGCTCGTGGGCACGAACGCCATCTGATCAGGGGTGATGTCCTCTTCAACGAGGGTGACCCGCCGTCGGCGCTCTACCTCGTCCTGAGGGGCCGCCTCGCCATCGCCATCTCCAACCCGATCGATCGCCGCGAGAGCGTGGTGGCCCTCATGGAGGTCGACGACTTGTTCGGTGAGATGGGCATGCTCGACGACGGGCCCCGCTCCGCCCTGGCGCGGGCGCTCGAGCCGACGACGGTGCTCGAGATCCCGTACGAGCCGATCCTGCGGATGTTCGACGAGCACCCGCATCTGCTGTGGAATGTCACCCGCCTGCTGGCCCAGCGCATCCGGGTCACCGACGAAGCGCTGGCCGATTCGGTCTTCCTCGACGTCACGGGTCGCACGGCGAAGCGCCTGCTGGAACTGGCCGACGGTGCCGACTCGTTCCTGCTGCCGGTCACCCAGGAGGAACTGGCCGGGATGGTCGGCGCCTCACGGGAGCGGGTGAACAAGGCCATTGCCAGCTTCATCCGGCTCGGGTGGCTCGAGCAGAGCGACCGTTCGTACACCATCACCCAACGCGACCGCCTCGAACTGCGCGCCCGCTGAGTCTCGCGGTGATCCGCCCTTCGGGATGCGGAAGATCCCCTCATATCGAAATTCGTCGATTCCAAACTTGTATCGACAGATTTCGATATGTAGGCTTTGGGCATGCGCTTGCAGCTCGCCCTCAACGTCAAGGACCTCGAAACCGGCATCGACTTCTACTCCAAGATGTTCGACACCGCCCCGGCCAAGATCAAGCCCGGGTACGCCAACTTCGAGGTCGCCGACCCCCCGCTCAAGCTCGTCCTGTTCGAGAACCCGCAGGCCGACGACGACTTCCAGCACCTCAACCACCTGGGTGTCGAGACCGAGACCAGCGGCGAAGTGGTCGACGCCGAGGCCCGCCTCAGCGAATCGGGCCTCGACACCACGGGTGTCGACGACACCGTCTGTTGCTTCGCCGAGAAGGTCGAGACCTGGGTCAGCTCTCCCGAGGGAGCCCGCTGGGAGTGGTACGTCAAGCAGGCCGACGCCGAGCAACTCCAGAACGTCGTGCTCGGAGAGCACGCCGCCGCCGGCACGGTCTGCTGCAGCTGACACCATGGCCGGGTGAACGAGGACTTCCAGGGGAGCATCGGAACGACTGTTGCCGAGTCGGAGCCGCACTGGCCGGAGGCGGCCACATCGCCGGCGGGGAGGGTCAACGTCCTGCTCGTGCTGATGGACGATGTCGGGTTCGCCGACTTCGGTTGCTACGGCTCCGAGATCGACACCCCCACGATCGACCGTCTCGCCGGGGAAGGTCTGCGGTACACGGGCTTCCACACCACGGCGATGTGTTCGACCACACGGGCCTCGTTGCTCACCGGACGTAATCACCATTCGGTGGGGATGGGGTGCCTCGCCAACTTCGACAGTGGCTTCCCCGGCTACCGGGGCAAGATCGACGCCGACGCCCCCACCATCGCCGAAGTCCTGCGTCGGCACGGGTACCGCAACTACCTCGTCGGCAAGTGGCACGCCACCCTGCTCACCGAGACGGGGCCGACCGGGCCCTTCGACGGATGGCCCCTCGGGCGCGGATTCGATCGCTACTACGGCTTCCTCGACGCCGAGACCGACCAGTACTCGCCCGAGTTGGTGCGCGACAACGCACACATCACCCCGCCCGGCAACTACGAGACCGGCTACCACCTCACCGCGGACCTGATCGACAACGCCATCGGCTTCGTCGCCGGCCACCATGCCGCGATCCCCGACACACCGTGGTTCATGATGGTCACGCCCGGGGCGTGCCACGCCCCGCACCAGGCCCCGCGCGAGCTGATCGACAAGTACGTCCCGGTGTTCGAGAAGGGATGGGATCGCACCCGTGAGGAACGGCTGGAGCGCCAGGTCGCGGCAGGTCTCGTTCCGCCCGACACCGAACTGCCACCCCGCAACCATCGAGTCGGCCCCTGGGACGACCACAGCCACGACGAGCGCAGGTTGTTCACCCGTCTCAACGCGGCGTACGCAGCGATGCTCGAGCACTTCGATCTACACCTCGGGCGGCTCGTCGACCACCTCGAGAAGTCGGGTGAGCTCGACGACACGCTCGTCCTCGTACTGTCGGACAACGGCGCCAGCCAGGAGGGTGGCCCGCTCGGGTTCATCAACGCGATGGGCCCTTTCAACCTCGGCCCCGAGCCGATGGAGGAGAAGATCGCCCGTCTCGACGACATCGGCGGGCCGGACACCCACACCAACTTCCCGCTCGGTTGGGCGATGGCGGCCAACACGCCACTGAAGCGGTACAAGCAGAACACCCACGGTGGCGGGATCCGCGACCCGCTCGTGGTGCGCCTCCCGCGTCGTCTCGCCGGGCCGGCCGGGCCGAGTGGCGCCGGGGGAGTGCGCCACCAGTTCTGCCACGTCGCCGACCTCGCTCCGACCCTGCTCGAGGTGCTCGGGTTGGAGGTCCCCGACGAGATGGAGGGAACGAGTTTCGCCGCGTCGATCGGTGACCACGCTGCCGACACCGGCAAGCACACCCAGTACTTCGAGATGTTCGGCCACCGCGGCCTCTGGCACGACGGCTGGAAGGCCGTGGCCTGGCACCCGCCCGGCCAGCCCTTCGAGAACGACCGGTGGGAGTTGTACCGCCTCGTCGACGACTTTGCCGAGAACCGCGACCTCGCTGCCGAGCAACCGGAGTTGCTCGCCGAACTCCAGGAGAAGTGGTGGGAAGAGGCACGTGCCCACAAGGTGCTGCCGCTCGACGACCGCTTCGGAGAGCGCTTCGCCGAGAACGCGGAACGACATCGCGGTGACCGCGCCCACTACACCTTCTGGCGAGGGATGGGTCACCTGCCCACCGACGTGGCGCCCGACGTACGTAGCCGGAGCTACACGATCACCGCTCACGTCGACATCCCGGAGGGAGAGCCGGCCAACGGAGTGCTGGTCGCTCACGGCGACGCCACCTCGGGCTACACGTTCTTCCTGAAGGACGGACTGCTCGTCCACGAACTGAACGTGGGCGGCGACCGATATCGAGCCACGAGCGGCGAGCCCGTGGGGCCGGGGTCGCACGAGCTCGCCTTCCGCATGCGGCGCACCGAGGGGTCCGGACCCTTTCCGCACGGTGTCGGCACCCTCCTCTTGGACGGTGTGGAAGTCGGGTCGTTCGAGACCGACCGCATCTTCTGGGTGATGATCTCGTGGTCGGGGCTCGACATCGGACTCGACCGGGGGACGACCGTCACCGACTACTCCGAGGACGGCCGTTTCCTGGGACCGTTCGAGTTCGCCGGCACTCTGCACAAGGTGACGTTCGACCTCGACGACGACCAGGACGTCGATCATGCCGCTGCCGGGGAGGCGGAACTCGGTCGGGAGTAGGGACAGGAAAGTTGAGCGATCAGTTGTCAAGAAGATTGGGAGAGAGTATTGTGATGTTCGGACAACCGACCCCTCATCTTCAAGGAGATGGACATGCTTCTTCAGAACTCACCCTTCCGTGACCTCGACTCCGTCTTCGACCAGCTCTCCGGTCGAACCGCCGGCACCAGCGCCATGGCGATGGACGCCTATCGCCGCGGCAGCGACGTGTGGGTCCACCTCGACCTCCCCGGCATGGCCGCCGACTCGCTCGACATCTCGGTCGAGCGCAACGTGCTCACCGTCACCGGCGAGCGGGCATGGGAGCGCCAGGAGGGCGACCGGGTGTACCTCAACGAGCGACGTCAGGGCACGTTCCGCCGTCAGGTCACCCTGGGCGAGGGTCTCGACGCCGACGGCATCGAGGCCGACTACACCGACGGCGTGCTGACCCTGCGGGTGCCCGTGGCCGAGAAGGCCCAGCCGCGCAAGATCCAGATCACCGGCAGTGGCCGTGCCGCGATCGCCGATGAGAGCGTGGAGGCCACCGCCTCCGACGCCTGACCCGCGCCGCCCGGGGCAGCACGACCCCCAGCGTCCAATATCCGACTTTTCTCGACCAATCGGGAAAAGTCGGATATTGTCGCGTCCGTGGATGCCTCATCGAGCGGACTCGACTACGAACTCGACACCGAGGTCCGTGTCGACCACGGCCGGCAGCTGAAGGCGATGGCCGACCCGCTGCGGTCCCAGATCCTCGACCTCGTGCTCGATCGGGCGGCGAGTGTGACGGAACTGGCCGACGCCGTCGGACGGCCGAAATCGAGCGTGGCGTACCACGTCGACGTCCTCGTCGATGCCGGCCTGTTGAAGGTGGTGCGCACGCGCAAGGTGCGCGCGATCGAGGAACGCTTCTACGGGCGGGTGGCCCGGACCATCGTCCACGACGGCCTCACTGCGGGGACGCCCGGCGACTTCCTGGCCGAGGCCTTCGCCGAAACCCGTTCCCTCGCGCCCGAGGAGATGAGCTCCACCCTCCGTCACGTCCGCATCAGCGGGGCGCGGGCGAAGGAGTTCTTCGAGCGCGTGGCCGAACTGGCCGTCGAGTTCAGCGAACTGCCTCGCGAGGGCGAAGAGGCCTGGGCGTTCCTCGCCGCGGTGTACCGCAGCGACCATCCGACGCTGCCGCCACGCTCCGCCGCCGAGGGAACCGGAGGCCTCTCGTGAGCACGGTCGACCTGGCCACCGGGAGCGGGGAGCACCAGCGCGACAGCCCTCCACGGGGACGCCTCGGGGCCGACTACTTCAAGCTGTTCGGAGCCAGCACCATCTCCAACCTCGGCGACGGCATCGGGATGATCGCTTACCCCTGGTTGGCCTCCGCCGTCACGCGTGACCCGATCCTGATCGCCATGGTGTTCGTCGTCCAGCGGCTGCCGTGGCTGCTGTTCTCACTCCCCGCAGGTGTCATCACCGACCGCGTCAATCGTCGCTGGCTGATGACCGTTGCGAACATCGCCCGCACGATCATCACGCTCGGCGTCGCCTTCGTCGTCCTCGGACGACAGGACTCGCTGCCGAGCCCGGAGGAACTCGATTCGCTCGTCTCCTTGCCGACCGACACCACGCTCTATCTCCTGGTGCTCGCGGCCACGCTGTTGCTCGGGATCGGCGAGGTGCTCTACGACAATGCGGCCCAGACCTTCATGCCCGCGATCGTGCACACCGACCAGTTGGAGAAGGCGAATGGCCGTCTGTGGGG
>CBFCWZ010000244.1:0-5705 GCA_965601935.1 uncultured Ilumatobacteraceae bacterium | reverse complement strand
GCGTTGGGTGGCTTGACCGTACAAGCGCTCAATCTCCCGGCGATGGAGCAGGAGGTGGGTTCGGAGATCCGTTCCTCTCTGCAGAAGCGCGATGTCCACTTCCATCTGGGATCCACGATCGAGTCGGCTTCTGCAGACGGGACATCAATCGAGCTGTCCGACGGCAACGCGATCAGCGGAGTCGATCGGGTTCTGCTCGCACTCGGTCGACGCCCCCGCGTCGAGGGTCTCGGCGCCGAACAGGCCGGGCTGGAGGTCACCGATCGGGGCATCGAGGCCGATGCCCGAGGGGCGACCGGCGTCGACGGGATCTGGGCTCTCGGCGACGTCACCGGGGCGACCCACACCACGCACGGCGCCGGGAGCACCGGCCGTCACATCCTCCGGGCGATCGCCTGGCCGCGCCTGCCCCGATGGGGGCGCCTGCCCAGTATCCCCACCGCGGTGTTCACCGAACCAGCGGTTGCTGCGGTCGGGCTGTCGCCCGCGGAGGTCGCTGCCCTCCCCGAGGAATCGCGACGCAGGTACGAGGTGGCCCTCCCCGACGTCGACCGCGGCTACACCGACGACGTCCGCTCGGGGTTCGTCGTGGTCGACTCCGAGCCGCTGTCGGGGCGGATCCTCCGTGCCGTCGTGGTCGGTCCCGCCGCAGCCGAGTTGATCGGGATGTTCACGATGGCCATCGACAACCGGATCAGCCTGCGCAAGCTGTTCGGCATGGTCCATCCGTACCCGAGCTACGCCGATGCGATCGGGCAGATCGCCGACGCCTACGCGCTCGACGTGGCCAGCGATCCGCGCGGGGAGTTCGCCGCCTGGCGCCGTGCGCGGCTCTCCCGTCGTCGCAGCACCGACTGACCCCGTGGCGTACGGTGCGGCCATGGCCGACACCACAACCATCCGCTGGGGAATCGCTGCCACCGGCGGGATCGCCACCCAGATGACCCGCGCCCTCCGCACCCTGCCCGACGCCGAAGTGGTCGCCGTCGGCTCACGCAGCCAGGACTCCGCCGACGCCTTCGCCGGCGACCACGGGATCCCCCGCGCCCACGGCTCGTACGCCGACCTCTACGCCGACGACGACGTCGACATCGTCTATGTCGCCTCCCCTCACTCGGGCCACCACGCCATGACGATCGCCGCGCTCAGTGCGGGCCGTCACGTGCTCTGCGAGAAGGCGTTCGCGGTCAACACCGCCCAGGCACAGGAGATGATCGCCACCGCCCGTTCCGAGGGTCGCTTCCTGATGGAGGCGATGTGGAGTTGGTTCATGCCGGCGTGGGTGGAGATGCGGTCCCGCATCGAATCCGGCGACATCGGGAAGATCCGCCTCGTCGACGCCACGTTCGGGATCCCGGTGTTCGACGAGAACAGCCGCCTGCGGCGTCCCGACCTCACCGGCGGAGCCCTGCTCGACCTCGGCATCTATCCATTGGCGCTCGCCCGCTGGATCCTGGGCGAGCCCTCCACCGTGACCGCCGCTGCGGACCTCACCGACCAGGGCGTCGATGCCATCAGCACGGCCCTGCTCACGTTCGAATCGGGCGCGCTCGGGGTCGCCACGAGCACGTGTGACGGCCTGTCGAACCACGAGGGTCGCATCCTCGGCACAGGCGGCAGCATCACCGTCGACGCCCCCTTCTGGCACCCCGACGGCTTCACCATCCACCCCGCCGGAGGTGAGCCCGAGCACGTCGACCTCCCCAACCAGGGCCTCGCCCACGAGGCCGCGCACTGCATGGAGCGGATCCGCGAGGGACACGTCGAGAGCGACGTGATGCCCTGGGCGACGACCCTCGCCAACATGGAGTTGATGGACGAGATCCGCCGCCAGATCGGCGTGGTCTACCCCGAGGAACGCTGAGACGCCGCCTGCCCCGTCAGAGCCGGTCGGGCGGATAGTCCGCGTAACTGGCCTTGAAGACGCCCTGGTGGAGCAGGACCGTGGCCACATGGCGGCCGGAGGTGTCGTCGGTGATGGTCGACTCGGTCCAATAGGACTCGACCCGCCGGCTCTGGCCGAGCCCGACGATGGTGTGGTCGACGCGGTACGGGCGTCCCACGAGCACCGGCCCGGCCACGTAGCGGACCTCGAGGTCGATGAAGAGACCGACGGCCGGACCACGAGTCGGGACGCCACCCCCACGCTTGTGGGCCAGCACGCTGATCATCTCGGTCGGCACGATCGGCTCGCCCCACGGGCTGGCCTCGGGATCGGAGTACCACGAGCAGGGCTCGGTGATCTTCTCCAGCTTCTGCGCGAGCGTGAAGGGGTACAGGTTCCCGTTGTGCTCGTCGAAGTCCATCGTGACCGTCGCTCCCGCCGCCTTCATCCCCAGCTCGAGTTGATCGACGATGAACAGCTCACCAGGATCGCCCTCGGCCCTGCCGAGCCGGTCCGCGAGTGCGGTCGCGGCGTCGGGTCCGAGCGTCGCGGTCCCGGCCAGCACGGGCGTTCCGTCGGACTTCTCGGCGCTGACGTCGGCGGCGTCCGGTGCGGTGCGGGTGAGCGAGGCGCGGACCTCCTCGCCCTCGACCACCATGTTCAGGAAGTGGGAGCTGAGGCACCCGCGTTCGAACCACTCCTTGCCGTAGACCTCGACGGCGAGGGGGTCGATCTGGCTGAAGTGGGTCGGTCCCTCGATCGGGGCGCCCGAGAGGCCCAGCTTCGACGCCTCGGCATCGTCGTGGACGCTGGCATGGCCGCCGTACTCCTGCTCGGCGAGCATCTGTGCCGGAGCCCGCAGCGGCCCCCTGAGCGTGATCGGTGTCCGGAATCCCATCGCGGCTCAGCGATGGGCCAGGGCGAACACGGCGTCATCGGGCCGGACGCCCTCGTCGCAGATCATCACGTCTCTGGGCAGCTGAGCAGTGGACATGGGCGAGATTGTGGCACCCGAGGCGCACCAGAGTGCGCCCGGAGCACATCTGGGGCTGATTCGTTGCGCCGACTCGACATTCCGCCTTCCGGAACGCAGCTCCCCAGATGTGTGCCGGGTTCGATCCGTTCCGACCGGGTCAGCTGGTGGGCGGGAGGATCTTGAGGCCGAGTTCGCCGAGAGCCTTGGGGTCGCCGGGGATGGGCGAGTTGGTCATGGGGTCGGAGCCCGACTGGGTCTTCGGGTAGGCGATGATCTCGCGGATGTTCTCCTCGCCGGCGAGGACGGCGACGAGGCGGTCGATGCCGTAGGCGAAACCGCCGTGCGGTGGCGCCCCGTAGTCGAACGGCTTCAGGAAGAAGCCGAACTTGCGGTCGGCCTCCTCTTCGGAGATCCCGAGAGCGGCGAACACGCGCCGCTGCAGCTCGGGCTGATGGATTCGGATCGAGCCCGAACCCAGCTCCCAGCCGTTGAGCACCAGGTCGTAGGCCTTTGACCGCACCGACAGCGGATCGCTCTCGATCTTGTCGACGTCGTCGGGGTGCGGCATCGTGAACGGGTGGTGGCCCGGCTTCGGGCGCCCGGTCTCCTTGTCGACACCGACGAACAACGGGAAGTCGACGACCCACACGTAGCAGTACGGCCCCTCGTGGACCGGCGGGCGGCCGAGGTCGTTGCGCAGCTCGCCCAGCACCTCACAGGTGGTGAGCCACTCGTCGGCGACGATCAGGACGAGGTCGCCGTCCTCCGCGCCCATCGCCTCGCGCAGGCCTGACTTCTCCTCGTCGGAGAGGAACTTGGCCACCGGCGACTCGATCCCGCCGTCGGCGGAGTCGACGATGCGCAGCCACACGAGGCCCTTGGCACCGAGCGACTTGGCGCGGTCGGTCAGCTTGTCGAGCTGGTTGCGGCCGAAGTCGGAAGAGGCCCCTGGGACGCGGATCCCCTTGATCGCTCCGGCTCCGGCAAATGCCTTGAAGCCGGTCTCGGCGAAGAGCGGGGTCAACTCGACCAACTCCATGCCGAATCGGAGGTCGGGCTTGTCGATGCCGAATCGATCCATCGCCTCGTGCCAGGTGATCCGCTCGATGGTCGGGGGGCGCTCACCCATGACGGCCTCCGCGGCGTCGAGCACCGAGTCGGAGACGGCGTCGATCACGTCGTCCTGCTCGACGAAGCTCATCTCCATGTCGAGCTGCATGAACTCGTATTGACGATCGGCCCGCAGGTCTTCGTCGCGCAGGCAGCGGGCGATCTGGTAGTAGCGGTCCACACCGCCCACCATGAGCAACTGCTTGAACAGCTGCGGCGACTGGGGCAGGGCGTAGAACGAGCCCGGCTCCTTGCGCGAGGGCACCAGGAACTCGCGCGCTCCTTCGGGTGTGGACGGCACCAGCATCGGGGTCTCGACCTCGACGAAGCCCTGGGAGTCCATCGAGTGCCGGATCGCCGCGTTCACCGCGGACCGGATGCGCAGGTTCTTCTGCATCCGGGCGCGACGCAGGTCGAGATAGCGGTACTGGAGGCGGATGTTCTCGTCGACGTCGTCGGCGCGGGCGTCGATCGGGAAGGGAGGCGGCTCGGCCATGCGCAGCATCTCGACCTCGCAGTTGCCGATCTCGACGTGCCCGGTCGGCAGGTTCTCGTTGATCGTCCCGTCGGGGCGTTCACGCACTGT
Organism: uncultured Ilumatobacteraceae bacterium; assembly: GCA_965601935.1. Classification (GTDB taxonomy): domain Bacteria; phylum Actinomycetota; class Acidimicrobiia; order Acidimicrobiales; family Ilumatobacteraceae; genus CBFCWZ01. The sequence continues at coordinate 1,148 of CBFCWZ010000244.1, read as the reverse complement.
GCCCGTGATGCGGACCACGTACTCGCTGCGCACGTCGACGTCGTCGTTCACGACGCACTGCACGATGCCTGAATGGTCACGCAGGTCGATGAACGCGAGGTGTTCTCCGTGCTCGCGGCGGCGGCCCACCCAGCCACACACCGACACGTTCTGGCCGATGTGTTCTGGGCGCAGGTCGCCGCACAGGTGGGTGCGCAGGGCAGTGGCGGAACGGGATTCGGTCATCAGGAGTCAGTCTCTGTGTTCTGGAGGTGGGTGATCAGTTCGTCGCGGCCGACCGAGCACTGCTCGCCGCCGTCCATCGGCTTCACGATGACGGTGCCGGTCACGACTTCGTCCTCACCGACGATGAGTGCGGTGCGGGCACCACTGCGGTTGGCCAGTTTCATCTGGGCCTTCATGCTGCGGTTGTCGAAGGCTCGATCGGCGGCGATCCCCGCAGCGCGCAGCTCGGTGGAGATGAGCGCAGCCTCGCGCCCACCGGTGACGTCCACGACGAATGCATCGAGTCGAGTGTCGGGCGCGTCGAACACACCCTCGTCGCTGCACGCCAACAGGGTGCGGTCGACGCCCAGCGCGAAGCCGATGCCCGGAGTGGCCGGGCCGCCGAGCGCCTCGACGAGTCCGTCGTAGCGGCCGCCCCCGCCGAGTGCGTTCTGCGCGGAGTCGAGGGTGCCGCCCTGGAACTCGAAGATGGTGCGGCGGTAGTAGTCGAGCCCGCGAACCAGCTTCGGTTCGACCGAGTAGGTGATGCCGAGGTCGTCGAGCCCGGCGGTGACCGCGGCGAAGTGGTCAGCCGCCTCTTGGGCGTGGAACGCCTCGATCAGCGGAGCCGACTCGATGATGGGCGCGTCCTGAGGGCGCTTCGAGTCGAGCACTCGCAGCGGGTTCCGCTCGAGGGTGGCCCTGCTCTGCTCGCTCAGCGCGTCGCCCGCGGCCAGGAAGTGCTCGCGCAGGGCCGCGACGTACCGGGCCCGGTCTGCGGGCTCGCCGAGGCTGTTGACGATGAGCCTCACCTGGTTGAGGCCGAGGAGGGCATAGAACTCCGCAGCCAGGGCGATGACCTCGACGTCGAGCATGGGGTCGTCGACGCCGAGCACCTCGATGCCGACCTGTTCGAACTCGCGGTAGCGGCCGCGTTGGGGCTT